>JAEDGW010000009.1 GCA_016297325.1 Coprococcus sp.
ATGCCCTCTTTATCTCAAATCCAAATATCTTCATATCTATTTACACCACCCAATAAAATATATCTTTTGCCGGGTGAAGCCTGGACCAGATCCCTGGTTACTCCTTATAGAATATCAGTCATCAGGTTCAAGCTTCATCATGATCTTCACAGGCTCAAGTGCCGGCACATACCAGAACTCCTCACCATTTATGTTATCCCAGGTCTTCTGGCTGAACGATACTCTTGAGACCATAGTCACATACCATATGTCCTGATCTGCCCCAGCATCAAGCTGGCTGCTTCTGAATATATTGATGTTCTGTCCCATCCCCGGTACAACAGCACTGAACCACGTCACGGATTCAAAACCTCCAAGTGTCCTGTCCATCACTTCATCCCAGCTTAACGGACCTCCGCTGATATTCCGGACATTAAGGCACACGCACAGCAGCCTGTCCCCCGGTTCAAGCACATATACTTCATGATCCCCGAACCGCTGCTTATATTCATCCACACTGTATATATGCGACTCCATGCAGTGCATCTCGATATCCTGGCCAGGAACCACTTCACCTGCTTCATATCTCTCTGTATCATCGCTGCATGCACTGTTCACACTGTATATCCTGCCACACCAGAAAATGACTGCACACATAACTATCAGTGCCACAGAAAATCTCAGTATCCTTTTCACTTTCGTCCTCCTTCGTCAATGGGAAGATCTATGATGCACATTAACGACCACTCCATCATCCCCGCAGGTGCGCCATATCAGATAAGCCCCTGTCTTCCCGGATCCTGCATGACATCAACCTCACTGCCATCCCTGGCATTTATCATGATGAGCTGGGTAGGTGCGTCACTTTCATCTGCCCAGGATTCAAGCTGTGCAAACACATATACAGGGATCACCTCATACTCCTTGTCACCGGTCTTCGTTCTGAAATATGTAAGCCTTACATCGTTGAATGTGACTTCCGAATATCCCGTATAGCCGGCAAAGTGCTGCGGTATGGCTTTCTTAAGGCCTTCCACCGCCTCATCCCATGTGATGAGTTTATCCACCTGATGCAGGTCATCATCAGATCTCATCGGCCAGTATCCGTAAAATGTCACTATCCCATCCTCGTTGAATGACATCTGGTAATACGACCTCTCAGAATAATAATAACTTCCGGTATCCACAAATCCGTCTTCCCCGTTCTGGCTCGTTATGGTATCAATGGTCGTTGCAACAGGCTGATATATGGCAGTGTCATTGATTGAAGCATCAAACCGGACGATATATCCATCCTTGTCATACTCTATGACGTTGTAACCAGATCCCTCGTAACCTTTATACATATCTGTTATAGATGTCTGCACCACATCCCTGAATCCCCAGGAAGCCATATCCTCTGCAGCCTTTCTTCCGGCCTGCTCAGGATCCATTCCGCAGCTGTTCTCTGCTTCTTTGTCTGTGCTGTCCTTCTTTTTTTCCGTGTCCGCTTTCAGGTCATCCGGATTGTAATCATAGTAGGTGATGCTCTCTATCTGTCTGGCCGCCATCTCATCCGTGATCTCCTCAGGATATGCCCTCGATACCGCAAATGCCTCATCTATAGACCATTCCGTGTCCATAAATCTGACAATATATGGCACTCCGTCCATCTTTCCAATAAAATATTCACCGCTGTAATCCGGCTTTTCTCCGCTGTGATCCTCAAAATACTTATCGATATCAGTTCTCTCAATACCCTGGTCATCAAAAAGTTCCTGTGAGTAATTGTATATACCCTCACTCTCATCAAGGAACGATTTGACGATCTCCTCGCGGATAGTGTCCGTCAGGATGCCCATTCTGTATGACTTTGTGTACATCCTGTCCTTGTCAGGGACTATTATATCTTTATCATCCAGCGTGATCTTCTTTAGGTCCGTGCCATCCACAGGCAGTTCCGTCTTCGCACTTTCCGGTATTCCCAGCTGCTGTGCAAGAAGTCCTCCGTTCTCATCTGCAGCCGCCTCTTCTGATATACCGGGATCAGTTCCGGATGCATCTGAATCATCAGTCTTATAATTTATATCCTTACCATCGCATCCCGAAAGTGTAAGAGCAGTGCACAGTACGGCGGATACGATCCAGGCTCTTTTCCTCATAAATAATTCCTCCTATTTCTCTGTCCTTGGAAGCGCATCTATATCTACGAAATTCGGCAGGGTTGTCGGATCATACTGACCTAACGATCCCTCAGGTGCATTTCCATAGTAATGGTGGTCATTCTCTCCAAACTCCTGTGGGACTACAAGGCCTATCGTACATTCCATGCTCTCCTGTCCCTCCAGTTTGAAGAAGAAATATCTCATCGATCTTCCTTCTCCCTCTGTATATATAGGCTTATCAAAATACCGCAAGTCTTCTCTGGACGTCAATTCACCAGTTTCAGATACACTTGTTACCTCCAGCGGAAATGTGTTTGTAACTGCAACTGAAGCTTCATTGGTAAGTCTGCACTTTATAAAGTACACCTTTTGAGGCATTGTCTTTGTATATGTATACTTATCAACAACTTCCTGATTTCTTGCCCATATCTCGTCATACTCTTCATCAGTGTATGCATTGTATGGGGATTCTTTCATCTCTTTGAGCTCCGCTGATGCATTCCATACGGAATCCCAATCTGTGATATCCTCCAACAAATTTGATGCAGGCAGCTCTTCATATTGAAAATATTCCACTGGATATTCTGTCTCAGCACTGATATCATCACCTTCCAGCACATCAGCCGACAGAAGTTCAACCTTTACAGATCCAATCATGAGGATGTTGTCACCACATATCTGTCTGTAGTCTTCTGTGGTCGCTTCTTCTGTAGTCGTTTCTTCTGGACTGTCCTGTTCCACAGTATCATTCCCGGCCTCCACCTTTTCAGCTGCATCCGTTTCTGATGCCTTACGGTTTATCCTGTCTGAAACCGATTCTTTATTTCTCTGGAGCCAATATGCAACGATACCCGTAAGTAAGAGCATGAGTGCTGCAACAACAGATATGACTACACATTTTCTTTTATTCATAGTATGTTTCCTCCAAGTATCGGACTTTATTTCATGTATATTTCCGAAAATATCTGATGCCACCACTTTATCTGATGACCCGCCCCTCTGCTAACGCATCAGGGCAGGTCACTGAAATAGTTTCAAGTATGGACTTTGTCCATATATCTTCCTGTTATTTCTCTGTTCTTGGAAGTGCATCTATATCTACGAAATTCGGCAGGGTTGTCGGATCATACTGACCCAACGATCCCTCAGGTGCATTTCCATAGTAATGGCGGTCATTCTCTCCAAACTCCTGCGGGACTACAAGACCGATCGTACATTCCATGCTCTCCTGTCCCTCCAGTTTGAAGAAGAAATATCTCATTGATCTTCCTTCTCCCTCTGTGTATATAGGCTTATCAAAATACCGCAAGACTTCTCTGGAAGTCAATTCACCAGTTTCAGATACACTTGTTACCGCAAGTGGAAATGTATTTGTGACCGCCACCGTACCTTCATTAGTGAGCCTGCATTTTATAAAATATGCCTTCTGCGGCCTTGCCACCGTCGAAGTATACTTTTTGATCAATTCCTCGTTTTCCGCCATTATTCTTGCACCGTTTTCTCCATCAGATCCACGATATCCCGGCACAGAGAAACATTTGTCAACTTCAGGTGACTCCTCACGAATCGAATCCCAGTCAATTACTTCCTCCAACAGATTCGACGCAGGAAGTTTTTCATGCTCAAAGTATTCCACTGGATATTCTGTCTCCTCACTGATATCATCCCCTTCCAACACATCAGCCGACAAAAGTTCGACCTTCACAGATCCAATCATGAGAATGTTATCACCACAGACCTGTCGGTAGTCTTCCATAGTCGTTTCTTCCGAACTATCATGTTTCCCAGTATCTTTCCCAGTCTCCGCATTTTCTGCTACATCAGTTTCTGATGCCTTGCGGTTTATCCTGTCTGAAACCGATTCTTTATTTTTCTGGAGCCAATATGCAACGATACCTGTAAGTAAGAGCATGAGTGCTGCAACAACAGATATGACTACACATTTTCTTTTATTCATAGTATATTTCCTCCAAGTATCGGACTTTATTTCATGTATATTTCCGAAAATTTCTGATGCCGCTACTTTACCTGATTCCCCGCCCCTCTGCTAACGCAGCAGGGCAGGGCACTGAAATAATTTCAGGTATGGACTTTATCCATATATCTTCCTGTTATTTCTCTGTCCTTGGAAGCGCATCTATATCTACGAAATTCGGCAGGGTTGTCGGATCATACTGACCTAACGATCCCTCAGGTGCATTTCCATAGTAATGGTGGTCATTCTCTCCAAACTCCTGTGGGACTACAAGGCCTATCGTACATTCCATGCTCTCCTGTCCCTCCAGTTTGAAGAAGAAATATCTCATCGATCTTCCTTCTCCCTCTGTATATATAGGCTTATCAAAATACCGCAAGTCTTCTCTGGACGTCAATTCACCAGTTTCAGATACACTTGTTACCTCCAGTGGAAATGTATTTGTGACTGTCGCTGAACCTTCATTGGTAAGTCTGCACTTTATAAAATATACTTTGTTCGGTCTCGTCACAGTTGTAGTATATTTATCAAACAGATATTGGTAGCTGTCCATGATCTCAATGACTTCATCATAACTATATTCGTCATATGGTGCTTTATCAAATTCTTCAAACTCCGGAGATTCTTCATACATAGCCTGCCTGTCTAATATTTCCTCCTGCATGTTTGAGGAAGGCAGTTCTTTGTATTTGAAGTATTCCACTGGATATTCTGTCTCAGCACTGATATCATCACCTTCCAGCACATCAGCCGACAGAAGTTCAACCTTTACAGATCCAATCATGAGGATGTTGTCACCACATATCTGTCTGTAGTCTTCTGTGGTCGCTTCTTCTGTAGTCGTTTCTTCTGGACTGTCCTGTTCCACAGTATCATTCCCGGCCTCCACCTTTTCAGCTGCATCCGTTTCTGATGCCTTACGGTTTATCCTGTCTGAAACCGATTCTTTATTTCTCTGGAGCCAATATGCAACGATACACGTAAGTAAGAGCATGAGTGCCATAACAACAGATATGACTGCACATTTTCTTTTATTCATAGTATGTTTCCTCCAAGTATTGGACTTTATTTCATATACACTTCTACAATTTTCTAATGTCTGCCATGTCAATCAAACATCATTCATATATTGTATAATTGCGTGTAGAATCAGGACTCCACCATCCCTTGGAACTAACCGGAACTGTTTTGGAATGTCTCTTTTTTATTCTCGCATATGAATTACCACGCTCCCATACCATATTGGTAAAACTTGCCTGGACTCCTAATGGCACTCCGAATGGATCTGATCTGTCTGTCACATTTGCGCCGGATTTCGAATCTGCCCCCTGAACTCTGTAATAAAGCATTGGGCCCACTGTAGGATATATGTATACTTTTGTTTTATCGAACTTATACCTAAACTCACTATAACTTACTGATATGCTGTTATCATGTGTAAACAGTGCATTATCTGTATTCGGCGCATCCGTTTTCTCGCTATATGTCGCAATATCACTTGAATCTGCCTTAGCTGTTCCTGCTACCCCAGCAGCTCCAGAGAACGCCATAGCACCTGCTACCGCAAACATAACTGCGCCTGTCTTTAATCTTGTAATAATTTTTTTATTCATAATATATCTCTCCTTCGTTTCTTAATAATTTCTGGTATGCATAATAGCTGCATACACATAACAAGCAATATTCCTGTAGCAATGTTCACGCAGTATGTCTTACAATCAATCCAATATAAGAAAATTTCCACACTGATCCACACCGATACAAGAACTATGGCCTTTTTCTTATTTCTGAGCTTTTCATACTCCATCAAAGGTTTTATTCTATTCTCAACCGGACTCAGCATAGCAATGACACCGCCAGCGATAATAGTGATATACACAATTATAAGAGGCCTGCTCACCAGCCTTGGTACAAAATACGATGCAATCATTATGATAGTTGATGATATAAGACATACCACTGAACTTTTTGAATGAAATCCTCCTGAAGAACGCCTTATAGTCACGAAACTTAATATGATAAACAGACTGCTGAGAACATCCCCCATAATAATTCCTTCCACAATTCCACCCAGAAATGGAAGCACACTAAACAGAATGTTTCCAAGAGCATACTCATACAGTTCCGCATCCTCCTCCACAATACAGTTTTTATCAATCAGCCACCTGACTATTTGTTTTTTCATACTCGTTCCCGTTTCTTGAATTTCTCTATTCCTGCTGGTTCCTTAGGTTGATATACAAATGCACATGATGCTGAATTTGCACTTGTTTTAAGTTCATTCGTCAATAAACCTGTCAATACACGTGCCACACTTATATCCTTATTCTCTAATCTCTTACCCATCTGTCATTACCCCCTCTCTTTCATTCTCCAAAACGTTTTGCAGATTTATTCTACCTTTTTCGTCAAAAAAATCTACAGGTATTCACTTAGTGGTCATTTTTTGATACCGAACGTTGCGTTATCTTTCGGCGAACGGTCATATTTTGGGGGGTGAGTGGTATGCCTTACTCAAAATACGCCAATATTATAGACATTTATCTGTTTTGTAAATATAATAAATGTGCATATATGAAACACTTCATACTGAGGGGGCTGTACTTGATGTCACAGGAATTTACTTACATAGTCATATATATCATCGAGGCATTTATAGCCTACTTATATCTTTCTATATCATATAAGAAAAAAAGAACTGTCATGTACTCCGTACTTATGACTGCTGTGTGTTATGCAGCCCAGTTTTGTTTTTCCCTTGTGGGGAACGTCACGCTCAACATGACATCATTCCTGATATTCAATTTTATATTGATGATTTTAGCATTTGATATCACCTTACCAGCCTGCATATTTAACGCACTTGTAATGACAACTCTTATGACTACCTGTGAACTTGTGTCAGGGAATATCATTGGATCTATATTCGCAAGCAACAAATCCGTATTGCTTAACAGCAACCGGATACTCATGCTGGTCATAACATCCAAGGCCCTATATCTGCTCACGCTGTTTATACTTGCCATGGTGCTTAGGATTTATCACGGTGAAAAAATCATATACACATTGGAGAATACACTTCTTGCTGTCATTCCCCTGCTGTCATTTGTCATGTTGATTATTTTGTTTTATATATGTTGCAGCAGTCCGCTGTCCAGACTACAGGATTTTCTTATAGTCATATGCTCCATATGCCTTATCATCATCAATATACTTGTCTTCTGGATACAGAATTACTCAGGAAATAAACACAGAGAGATGATGAAATTGCAGGCAGCGTTACAAGCCGAAGCCGAAGAAACCCACTACTACAAGATGCTTGAAAATCATGACAAAGAGCAGCGTATACTTATACACGACATAAAAAATCACCTTGCTGCTATATCTGCCATGGCTCAGGACGATGAATCACACAATATACAGACTTACATTGACCATCTTATAACAGCTCCTGCATTAAATACACGGATTGTTCAAACTGACAATACACATTTTAATCTCCTTATGAGCAGATATATATCCATATGTCAGAGCAAACATATAACACTTCATCTGGATATAATAAATTGCAAGATAGACTATCTTCAGCCAGAGGAGATTACATCTCTCTTTAGCAACCTGCTGGACAATGCCGTAAGTGCAGCAGAAACTGCAGCAGAGCACATTATAGATTTTAAGATCAATGAAAAGGGAGAACACAATACTATCATCTCTATCGATAATTCATGTGACATTCCGCCTGATTACGATGCTGATAATATGCCCATGACGACCAAACATAATACAGAGAGACATGGATATGGAATGAAAAGCATACGACGGATCATAGACCAGCATGACGGAAATATATACAGTCACTTTGATGAAAATGAGCATGTATACCACACCATTATAAATATGTTCCACTAATTTAGGAAATTACACAGGAAAGGATAATTTATGATTTTTGCAATATGTGATGACAACAAAGACGTCTGCCGCACTATAGAAAAATACGTGGCAAACTATTTTCTGAAAAAAGATCTTGCTATACCAGATATATATACCTACTATTCCGGCCAGGATATAACCCGCTCAGATCTGAAATATGACATAGTGTTTATGGACGTTGAGATGCCTGAAATGAACGGCATAGAAGCATGCCATGTGCTGGCAGAAAAAAATCCCCATACTCTTTTTGTGATGATCACATCACACGATCAGTATATAGATGACGCATTCAGACTTCACGCGTTTCGTTTTCTCACCAAGCCTATTGACTGGGACAGATTCGACCATTGTCTACAGGAAGCTATATATATAACAAACACGTACAATACGAAGGTCAACATTGTCCACAAGGGCGGCTCTGCCACAGTGTACACAGACGAAATAATCGCCGTTGAACCATCGAGTAAAAAAAGCATAGTCCATACAGTCTCGGGTGTATATAAATCTCCCAAGGATATGAATTATTGGCAAAAGCAATTAAACTTTGCGGGATTCTATGTTCCATCCAGAGGATTTATCATCAACTTTGAACATATCAAAAGAATCGATAAAGAAAGGCAACTCGCCGTCATGGAGGGAGGCCTGGAGGTATATATATCGAGGCGTAAGTCAAAAGATTTCAAAAATTCATACCTTACATACTTAAACAGCGTCACATAAATCATATGTGACGCTGTTCTCAGTCTGTGCTGTAATTAACTATCATATATCCCTGCTCCATCTCTATCTGTGCATCATCCGACACTATCTTGTTGCTTATGCCCAGGCTGTCAGCAATCTCGAATGTTCTGTCTTGAACATTGTATTCAAAGCCTGTCAGAGTAACCCCTGTAACAACTCCTCCATACGGAACAAATGATATATAATCATAGCCTTCTATTTTATTTATCTGTCTGCCTTCACTTATCATGGTGATAAGGTTGTGATCATCCTCTATCCAGGCATTCACACCCTTGTCACAACAAACCTTTAAAAGTCCAATATTTGCCATGGTGTGATCCAGCCTTGTCCCTGTGGCTCCGACTATATAGATATTCTCCGCTCCTATCTCCATGGCATGGAGAATACCCACATGTGTATCTGTAAAATCCTTGTGGGTTTCGAGGTTTACAAACTGCATGCCTGTCTTTATCTTTGCCAGCTTACGGTAATATGCCACGACCTTTGAGTTTGCCGAGTCAAAATCACCGACTACAATATCCGGTATGATCCCCAGCTTTCTGCACGACTCAAGGCCCTTGTCCACTGCGATTATACAACTGTCCTCAAGGTGTCTGTCAATGATACTCTGCAATGTAAACAGGTCAACCCTTCCGCCTGTTATCATGATACAATTTTTCATATTCTATCCAATCTTTATCCTGTATGATGTGCAGCAGTAACTTTTCTCTGCACGCCCCGCCATACTTACTTATATGAATCAAATATCTCAAGGAACTTGCAGCTATTGTCATACGCATCGCCGCCAAATACGGCAGAACCGGCAACTATAACATTAGCCCCTGCATCTATTACATCTGTGACATTCTTCAGATTCACGCCGCCATCGACCTCAATATTTATATCAAGTCCTCTTGAATCTGCAAGTGCTCTGACCTCACGCACCTTTCTGAGTGCCGAAGGTATAAATGACTGTCCGCCAAATCCCGGATTGACACTCATCACAAGAACCATATCCAGATCATCTATCACATAGTCGAGAGCTGAAACCGGTGTGGCCGGATTGAGTGCAACTCCCGCCTTCATGCCAAGCTCATGTATCCTGGCAACTGTGCTGTGAAGATGCTTACAACTCTCTGCATGCACCGTTACCCAGTCTGCCCCTGCTTTCTTGAAGTCCTCAAGATATCTCGCAGGCTCCTCTATCATGAGATGGACATCGAATATCATATTGGTCTCTTTCCTGAGGCATTTTATGACAGGTGCACCAAATGAGATGTTCGGCACGAATGCTCCATCCATGACATCGAGATGGAGAGCAGGCACATGTGCCCTGTCGAGCTCCTTTATTCCATCTGCTATGTGTGCAAAATCCACTGACAAAAGTGAAGGTGAAAGAATTATCATTTTACCATTTCCTCTTTTCTTTTAAATCGTTGTATATCATTACATAATCATCGTATCGTACCCGGCTTATATCGCCATTTCTGACAGCCTGCTTCACTAGACAATCCGGCTCACTTATGTGATTGCACATATTGAATCTGCACTGTCCGGTGTACACTGCTATATCCGGGAAATATTCCTTAAGATCATCCGGTTCTATAGAATCTACATATAATGACGAAAAGCCCGGGGTGTCCATGATATACGTATTCCCCGAGATATGCATGAGTTCAGAATGTCTGGTTGTGTGTTTTCCCCTCTTTATCTTGTCGCTTACAGCTCCTGTCTGGGCCTCTGCATCAGGTTTTATCGCATTCAGTGTGGATGACTTTCCAACTCCCGATGGCCCCGCAAACACCGTCGTCTTATCCCTGATGATCTCTTTCAGTTCATCTATTCCCTCATCATTTTTTGCGCTTATGAACAGTGTCCTGTATCCACTCTTGCCATACGATCTGCACACATCCATATTCTCTGCCGACAGATCCAGCTTGTTGAAGCAGATAACAGTCTTCACGCCACTCTTCTCCATACTGACCAGAAACCTGTCCAGAAGATTGAAATTCGGTTCAGGTTCACTCACCGCAAATATGATTATGGTCTGATCAACATTCGCAACAGCGGGCCTTATTAACGAGTTAAATCTAGGCAATATCTCAACGATATTACCTAGATTGTTCTCTGCATCAAGTATCTCTATATTAACATTGTCTCCGACCAGCGGTTTTATCTTCTTATTGCGGAAAATACCCTTTGCCTTGCATTCGTACAGGACTCCATCTTCCGCATCGATATAATAAAATCCACCGATACCCTTTACTATCTTGCCTGATATGATATTTGCTGCCACTTATTCTTCATTCTCCTGTGTAAATGTTGCTGACAAGTTGCCTGTATTGAAGCTCGATGTCACATCTATACCCTCAGAATCCGTGATCGTAACTGAGAAAGATCCCTCATTTGTCTCAAGTCCTGTAGGTCCCGTCAAACCATCTATGCTTACAGGAAGATCATCCTCACCAACTGTGCCACTGTATACTGAATAGCTCTCCTTGCCTATAACATAGGATATGCTTACATTTACATTGCCAAATGTCTCAAAGTCAAATTCCACGTTCGAGATCGATCCGCTGAATGAAACCGAATAAGTAACTTTCTTTGGTCCCTTGCTGACAACATATGTGACTGTGGCCCCCTCGTCAAGCTCTGTATTGACTGCAGGATCCTGTGATATTACCTCGCCCTCTGGCACATTGTCATCGTAGTCATAGCTTGGTGAACCGACCAGCTTACACTCTTCCAGCTTGGCTGCAGCATCCTCCTCTGTCATGCCTACAAGATTAGGAACAATGGCAGGTTTCTGCTCTTTTCCATTGCTCAGGATGATCTTGACTGTGGATCCCTCCTCAATCTGAGTTCCAGCAACAGGATCTGATGATATTACGTGATCCTTCTCGACATTGTCATCGTACTGATAACCATGTGTCACCTTGAGGTTCGCCTCCTCAAGCAGCGTAGTAGCCTGTGAATCTTCAAGATTGATAACGTCAGGTACCTTCGTCATCTTTCTTCCTGATGATATGACGATAGTTATCTGTGTATCCTGTGTGATTGACACACCCTCATCTATACTCTGGGATATTACATATCCCTCCTCAACTTTATCATCAGTCTGCTCTTCAAATACATAGTTTGTGAAACCGTTCTTCTTCATCTGTTCTTCTGCCGCCGTCTTATAAAGACCAACCACATTCACCATAGGAATAGTCTTTTCCTCTGTGACATCATTCGTTCCCTCTGTGGTTATGACGTCTGTGCTCTTCTCAGTGCTGTCACTGCCGCCGAACAGATTCCATCCTGCGATCTTGCCTATAAGTAATATGGCAAGTATGGCAAGAACAACCGCTATGGCTATACTTGCAACCATGATGATCTTCTTCAGGCGCGGATCAAGCTCATCCTCACCGCCATATGGCTCATTCTGCATGGAAGACTCACCGTTATATGGATTGTCTGTGTAACCGTTATCTTCTGTATCGTAATCATCATCATCGTCGTCCGGGAACAGATCATCAAGCTGTGAAGGCGGCATAACAGGTCTGTTGACCTGTGGCTCTGATCTTCTTGGCTGCGCAACAGTAGTCTCTGTCAGGTCTGATGTCTCCACCTGTCTTCCAGTCTTTATGGCCTGCATCTCCTGCTTTGTCATCTCTATAGTTGGAGATGTCGGCACGTTCGTCTTTGGAACAACTATACAGTCTATATTCGGATTCTCTTTTACTCTGTTGAGATCAGCTATCAAAGCATTCGCCGTGAGATATCTTCTCTCTGGCTTTTTCTGTGTACACTTTCTGATAACCTTCTCAAGACTTGTAGGAATATCAGGATAATACTCCCTTGGGGATATCATCTCGCCCTGAATGTGCATAAGTGCTATGGCCACATTGTTCTCGCCTTCGAAAGGAACATGGCCTGTGAGCATCTCGTACATCGTGATTCCCAGTGAATATATATCACTTCTCTCATCGCTGAAGCCTCCGCGGGCCTGCTCAGGGGATATGTAATGCACACTTCCCATGGCATTCGTCGTAGTCGTACTTGACGATGCAGCTCTGGCTATACCAAAATCTGTAACCTTGAGTGTACCATTGTTAGAGATGATTATATTCTGTGGCTTTATATCTCTGTGGATCGTATGATGTTCATGGGCAGCCTGAAGTCCCTGTGCGATCTGAATGGCGAAATCTATCGCCTTCATAGGCTCTATCCTGCCGTTCTGCTGGATGTAATCCTTCAGGGTTATACCCTCAACAAGCTCCATGACAATGTAATATATACCATTGTCCTCGCCTACATCATATACATTCACTATGTTCGGATGTGACAGTCCTGCTGCCGACTGAGCCTCTATTCTGAACTTCGTCACGAAATTGATATCAGAGCTGAACTCAGGCTTCAGCACCTTTATGGCAACATATCTGTTGAGTACATGACATTTCGCTTTATATACCTCTGACATACCGCCAGATCCTACCAGCTCTATGATCTCATATCGACCACTGAGCATTATACCCGGATTTAACATATAACTTTATTCCTCCCAATCTATAGCAACCACAACAGCAGATATGTTGTCCTTACCGCCGTAGTAATTAGCTCTCTCTACAAGCTTCTTTCCAGCATCTTCGACATCATCTGCCTCAGATATGATCTCCCTGATCTCATCATCCTCGATCATATTGGACAATCCGTCTGAGCACAGAAGTATCTTGTCGTCTGCCGAAAGCTCCACCTCAAAGAAATCAGGAACTACATCATCACCTATTCCCAGCGCTCTTGTTATAATGTTCTTCTCAGGATGATTTCTGCCCTTATCTCTGTCAAGCTGGCCATTCCTGATGAGTTCTTCCACCAGTGAATGATCCATAGTGATCTGTCTGATCTCATTATTTACTATATACAATCTGCTGTCGCCTATATTTGCAACATACATGATTCCATCATCTATGACAGCCGCAACAAAGGTTGTTCCCATTCCGGCATAGTCATCCGGATTGCTGAGGGAAAGTTTATATACCTTATCATTGGCATATATGATCGCCCTCTTTAAAAGTGATACGGGATTGTTGATCTCGCTCTCTCTCACATATTCTGTTGCCGCCTCTATAGCTGTCCTTGATGCAACGTCCCCGGCTTTATGACCTCCCATTCCATCTGCAACTATGTACAGATTCTGAATCGGTCCCACAGGCTTATCCGTATAAAATATACTGTCCTGGTTCATTGAACGTTTCTTTCCAACATCTGTTATTCCAAATGATTTCATATCTATATCCGTTCTCCATCATATAAGACAATCCCATTACAGGATTACCCGCCTAAAACACCACTCTGCATATTCTAGCACATGAAATAAAAAAGAACAAGACGAACTATTATCAGTCCATCCTGTTCTCCTCTTCGTATTTGCGGCGGAGCTGCCCGCACGCCGCATCTATATCTCTTCCCATGCTTCGTCTCACCGTTGCTGTTATCTGGTTTCTCTCCAGAACATTTTTAAAATTCTCTATAGACGCATTGTCCGCTCTCTCATACGATCTCTCCTTTATGGGATTCACGGGTATGAGATTCACATGACAGTTTCTGCCCTTTATGAGATGCGCAAGTTCCTTTGCCTTCTCCGTGCTGTCGTTCTGACCCTTGACCAGAGAATACTCAAATGTGATCCTGCGCCCGGTCTCTTCAAAATAATAGTCACAGGCATCTAATATCTCAGCTATCGTATATCTGTTGGCTATCGGCATGAGTTTACGTCTGTCCTCATCATTCGGTGCATGAAGCGACAGCGCAAATGTTATCGAAAGGTCAAGATCCGCCAGCTTCTTTATCTCCGGCACCAAGCCGCAGCTGGACACTGTTATATTCCTCTGGCTTATATTCAGTCCATCCTGATCAGTGAGCATATTTATAAATCTCACAAGATTGTCAAAGTTATCAAGTGGCTCTCCTGTACCCATGACTACCACATTTGACACCCTCTCACCTGTGATCTTCTGAATGCTGTATATCTGGGACAGCATCTCTGAGGCTGTCAGATTTCTCACAAGTCCGCCTATGGTAGACGCACAGAACCTGCATCCCATGCGGCAGCCTACCTGTGAAGATATACACACGGAATTGCCATGCTTGTATTTCATGAGGACACTCTCTATTACATTGCCATCGTGTAGCCTGAAGAGAAATTTGTTCGTTCCATCCTCCTCCGATATAAGTCTTGTAACCACAGACACTCCATATATACCCTGTTCATCCATGAGCTGTCTGAGATTCTTCGGAAGATTCGTCATCTCATCTGTGCCATCCGCCAGTTTGACATGAAACCACTGATATATCTGCTTTGCCCTGAACGCAGGCTGGCCAACGCTCTGAACCCACTCTTTCAGCTCGTCCATTGTCATCGATTTCAGATCTGTCACTTTGTTATCACTTTCCACACCCAACATATATTATACCTGTATATCCTTTTTATTTGTCTCTGCGAAACTTTGATATAAAGAATCCGTCGCACTCGTCAATTCCCTGTATCAGGGCTATATATCCGTCATGTCCACCGTGTCCCGGCAGATAATCTTCTATATTGACCGCCTTGAAGTCATGATTGTCCGCAAACCATGCTGCATTGTCCTGGTTCTCTCTTCTGTCTGTGGTGCACGTTGAATACACCAGTGTTCCGCCAGGCTTTACATATCCCGACACCACGTCAAGGATATCCCGCTGAAGCTGCGCCAGCTCATCTATGGAACTGTCCGTCACGTTATACTTTATATCATTCTTTCGGCCCATTATACCGAGTCCCGAACACGGAAGATCTGCTATGACCACATCTGCCTTTTTAAGCAGTTCTTCATCAGTCTCCCTGGCATCCCACACCTGGACCTCTACATTCTGAAGTCCAAGTCTGTCCACGTTCTCCTCGATAAGTTCTGTCTTTTTATCCGTGAGGTCACGGGATATGACCTTTCCTGACTCACCGGCAAAATATGCGGCATACATCGTCTTGCCCCCCGGTGCAGCACACACATCCACAACGAGATCTCCCTCATGGATATCAGCCACCCTGACTGCAAGACATGAACTCTGATCCTGCACCACAAACTCACCGTCAAAAAATCCGGGAACCTTTCTTATATAATCATAACCGCTTATCAGAAGTGATGTCTCGCCTATAGTACCTCTGCTGACATTTATCCCTGCACGCTCAAGCTTATCTGCAAAGTCATCAACACTGATCACCGCTGTATTTACACGGATCGCGGTAGGGCGGTCATCCTCACCGCTCTCAAGCATACGCTCTACAGTATCACTGTCATGATCCTTTAGAAGGATACCAGCAAGCTCCTCCGGTATCGAATATTTCACAGACAGATACTTCCGTAAGTCTTCTGATCTCTCAGGATATACTATACTGTCCTTGTTCCTGGCGATGTTCCTCAGCACTCCGTTCACAAATCCCCTGAGACTGCCAAATCCATGATCTGTGGCAAGCTTTACACACAGATTGCAGGTGGTGTGATTCTGAATAGAATCCATGTAAAACATCTCATATGTTCCCATTCTGAGCACGCACCTTATGAGCGGCTTGCATTTGTTCACTCTGGTCTTTGAAAATGAATTGATTATATAGTCAAGGCGTATGCGCTTTTCGGTGACGCCCTCAACCATACGTGTTATATAAGCCCTGTCCTGTTTGCTCATGAACTGGTTGGCTCTGAGCGCAGTGTTAAGTGCTGTATTTGAAAATGTATGATTCTTTTCTATATCAAGCAGGGTGGTCAGAACCACCTCACGGGTATCTCTCTCCATATTGTTTTGTTCTCCGATTTATATCTGCTGCCCCTCAGACAGTTTATTGCCTGCAAGAAATGCTGCGGTATCCATAGGTTTCTTGCCCTCTGGCTGAAGTCTTGTTATCTGAAGTGCTCCGGCGCCGCACGCTATGGCAAAACTCTTCTTTGTCACATTCACGATCTGTCCGGGAACCGTGGCACATGGCACATCGACAACCTTTGCTCCATATATCTTCACATTCTTGCCATTTATGCTGGTAAATGCGCAAGGCCACGGCTGAAGACCTCTCACAAGACGCTCTATCTGCTCCGCCGGCTGCATAAAGTCTATATGTCCCATATCCTTACTGAGCATGGCCGCATAACAGCTCTTTGAATCATCCTGTGGGGTTCTCACCGCAGTACCGTTCTCAAGCTTTTCAAGTGTAGAGATGATAAGCTCTGCTCCGCACGCAGCAAGCTTGTCAGTGAGGCTCTCTCCTGTATCATCATCCTCTATTGGAACCACACTCTGCTCTATCATGTCTCCTGTGTCAAGTCCCTTAGCCATATACATGGTGGTGACTCCGGTCTCCTTCTCACCGTCTATGATCGCTCTCTCTATAGGGGCCGCACCGCGGTATTTTGGGAGCAGGGAGGCGTGTATATTGATACAGCCATATCTTGGTATATTCAGGATGCTCTCTGGAAGTATCTGTCCATATGCGGCAACCACTATGGCATCCGGAGCATATTCATTTATCACATCCACATTCTCCTGATCCCTGAGCTTTGCCGGCTGGTAGACAGGGATATCATGCTCCATGGCTCTTACCTTTACAGGGGTTGGCTGCAGAGCTTTTCCTCTTCCCTTTGGCTTGTCCGGCTGTGTATAACACGCAACAACTTCGTGTCCTGCCTCGACTATCTTCTCCAGGGCATTTACCGCAAAATCCGGAGTTCCCATATATATTATTCTCATCAGTCATTCCTCCTGTATATGCTCTATCGTCAGATCTTATGGATCTATTTAGTTCTGTGTAACCTCATGGAGTCCATCCTCCACAAGATCCTTGTAAAGCTTTCCGTCAAGGTGATCGAGCTCATGGCAGATCGCCCTTGCAAGAAGTCCCTCACCCTCAACAGTGATCTCCTCCATATTCTCGTCATAGGCCTTGCATATGACATGCATAGGTCTTGTGACTGTTCCAAATTTTCCAGGGAGGCTGAGGCATCCTTCCTCGCCTGTCTGCTCACCGTCAGCTTCTATTATCTCCGGATTGATAAGGCAGAGCGGATTGTCGTCACACACGTCTATGACAACTATCCTCTTGAGGATACCTACCTGAGGAGCGGCAAGTCCCACACCATTTGCCTCATACATCGTGTCAAACATATCATCTATAAGAGTGAGTGTCCTGTCATCCATCTTGGTCACAGGTCTGCACGTCTTTCTGAGTATGTCATCTCCGTCCAATCTGATATTTCTTATTGCCATTTCTATGATCTCCTTTTCTCATAATTATCTCTAATACATATTCATAGGATTGAAGTCAAAGAACACGTTCACACCGCTCTCATCTATATCCCTGAGCCAGTTCTCAACAGAGTCCTTTATATCAACCAGCACATCATAATCCTGATGTTTTATATACAGTACCTTTCTGTACATATCCTTGATCTTTGATATTGCGGGATCCGACGGTCCCACAAGGGAAAGTTTCTTTTCATTAATATATTTTCCCCTTATAAGAGAATACATCCTATCCATTATATTGGCAAGTTGTTCTTCATCCCCGCCCACAGCCATGATCACCAGCATATTCCATGCCGGAGGGTATCTCATGAACGACCTGTATGCCTCCTCCGTCTTGTAGAACATATCATAATCCTGATCCGCAGCGGCCACGATGGCATAATTGTCCGGCTTGTATGTCTGTATGAGAACCTTGCCCGGTTTGTCTCCCCTTCCGGCTCTTCCTGCGGCCTGGGTCAGCAGGTCAAATGTTCTCTCTCCGGAGCGGTAATCGCCATTAAACAGCGTCAGATCTGCAAGCAGTATGCCCACAAGGGTTACATTTGCAAAATCATGACCCTTTACTATCATCTGGGTGCCGATAAGGATATCAGCCTCGCCTCTGCCAAAACTCTCCAGTATCTGCTCATGGGAATTCTTTTTTGACGTGGTATCCCTGTCCATCCTTAAAGTCCTGGCCTCTGGAAAAAGTCTGTTTACTTCCTGCTCAACCTTCTCCGTACCAGCTCCGTACCCGCCTATGAGCTTCGAGCCGCATGACGGACACACTGTCGGTTCAGGGATACTGTAGCCACAGTAATGACAGATCAGCCTGCCGTGCGGATTTCTGTCGATATGCTTTGCAAGTGACACATCGCAGTGTGGACATTTGACGGATTCCCCACAGCTTCTGCAGAACACAAAACTGTTGTATCCTCTCTTGTTGATGAACAGCATGACCTGTTCTTTTTTCTGAAGCCTGTCGGCAATATCTAATGCCAGCTCATCGCTTATGATGGATCTGTTTCCTCGTCTCAGCTCTTCCCTCAGATCCACTATGCTGGTCTGTGCAAGAGGCCTGTCCGCCGCCCTGTTATTCATCGTCCACAGTCTGAATTCTCCTGCCATAGCACGGCTGTAGCTCTCTATGGACGGTGTTGCGGATCCAAGTATCACGCTTGCGCCCTCCACCCTGGCTCTCTCAAGTGCCACATCTCTGGCGTGATATTTTGGAGGATTGTCGCTCTTGTAACTTCCCTCATGTTCCTCGTCGATCACGATCAGCCCAAGTCTCTCAAATGGGGTAAAGAGAGCTGAACGCGGGCCTATGACCACGTCCACTTCTCCTTTCTTTGCACGTTCAAACTGATCGTACTTCTCTCCGCTGCTGAGTTTTGAATTTACAAATGTCACACGATCCCCAAAATATCTTGTAAAATATCTCACCGTCTGATATGTGAGTGCTATCTCCGGTATAAGGACTATCGCCTGGCGGCCCTCCTCTATCACCTTCCGTATGCATCTCACATACACCTCAGTCTTTCCGCTTCCGGTCACGCCGTGAAGCAGATAGGTCTTCCTGATGCCGTTATCTATATCACTGCAGAATTCATCTGCTATCTTTCTCTGGATGTCATTTAGAATGATCTCTTCCCTGTCATCGGCATTCTCCATGGAATCCGTCGTGACTCTTCTGTAACTGCTGCTTTCAGTTACCTCTATCACGCCCTCATTCTCCATGGCCTTTACCGCCTGTGAAGATACCGCAAGTTTCCCGGTGACTTCACTCATCGGAATGACGTCTCTGTTCTTAAGGGCACGGATAAGTCTCAGCTTTGCCTTTGCATTTTTTTTCAGATATCTGTACTCACAGCTATCTATGTCATCCACTTTCAGCACGACATAACGGGTTACAACACTCTTCACGGTTTTCTTAACCGGCATGACAGTCTGTATTGCAGCTATCATGGTGGAACCATATCTCTCCTTTATCCAGCCGGCAAGAGATAGAAGCCGGCTCTCCACAGCGACACCGTCAGTGCATACCGATGCTATGGGCTTTATTCTGTTTCTGTCGTATTCTGCTTTTTCTGATATTCCGATGACATATCCTTTGCGCATGGAATTTCCCCTGCCAAATGGTATGTTCACCTGACATCCCACCGTCACATCTCCCTCAAGTTTCTCCGGGATGATGTACTGAAACACTCTGTCGATCGCCTCATGGGATATATCGATTATCACATCCGCATATATTTCCCGCATCTTCTTCCTCCAGTATCTGCTGTATCAATTCTCTCTCATCCATATGTCTCTTCTCGCCGAGGACTTCCTGATATGTCTCATGGCCCTTTCCGGCAAGCAGAACTATATCTCCACTCTCTGCATGGGTAAGTGCATAACGGATGGCTTCTTTCCTGTCAGCTATCCGCACATATCTACCGGAACTTTCCGCAACTCCTGCCTCTATGTCATCCATGATGGCTTCCGGATCCTCCATGCGCGGATTGTCGCTGGTTATGATGGTCATCTCGGCATATTTTCCCGACACACGGCCCATACCAAAGCGTCTGCTCCGTGACCTGCCTCCTCCGCATCCATATACACACAGTATACGATGGGGATCATATTTTCTCAATGTCATAAGCACACTAAGGAGGCTCACCGCATTGTGTGCATAGTCTATATATACCATAAATTCATCTGACACCGGAACGCTCTCCATGCGCCCCCTGACCTTCGTCTGTTCAAGAGCCGACGCCATAGCCTCACATGGGATTTCAAGGATATATCCTGTTGACGCCGCAGCAAGTGCATTGAATACGTTGTATTTTCCAGGAGTCGGCACATTTACCGGCATGATCTCTCCATCAGGCAAAAATATGTCACAGCCTACCCCAAGAGCACCGCCGCATATGCTTCTATGGACGCATCTTCCACACACGGCATCCCCATTCTTAACTCCATACCGCACAAGGCACGCGCCGGCCTCCTCTGCCGTCTGTTCAAACATGCCGCTGTACATATCATCTGCATTTATCACCGCATACCTACACTCCGAGAAAAGTTTCCTCTTCCATCTGCAATATTCCTCAAATGTCCTGTGCTCATTTGCACCTATATGATCGGGGGACAGGTTCGTATATACAGCTACATCTACATCCATGCCAGATATCCTGCTGCACATAAGTCCCTGGGACGATACTTCCATGACACAATATTTCACGCCATGCCTGACCATATCTGCCAGTTTTCTGTGTAGATACAATGTATCAGGGGTGGTGTTTATCGAAGGGAACGTGTTCACGCCGTCACATATCTCGATAGTCCCGATAAGTCCGGTTCTACACCCACCGCATTCCAGCATATCCTTTATCATGTAGGATGTAGTCGTTTTCCCCTTTGTTCCGGTCACAGCTATGACCGTCAGGTGTCTTGATGGATGATCCCAGAAATTATTGCACAGCATGCCGATGCTCCTCCTGTAATCATCCATCTTTGCCACAAATATATGCTGCAAGCTGGTATACATCCCCGGCAGCTCCAGATCATCTGTCAGTATGATCCCTGCAGCTCCCCGGTTCATCGCATCGTCTATATAGTTATGTCCATCCGTGACAGTTCCAGTCCTGCACACAAACACAGCTCCCGGTGTGACCTGCCTGGAATCCTGAACCAGATCCGTAACTTCCAGATCCAGGTCTCCCGCGAGGATCCTGTGTGGCACACCGTCAAACAACATATACGCCCGCATGACGCCACCTCCTGCAAAACGACGCAATTCGATATTTATATAGAATATGCTGTCGTCACAGGTATGTGTACTGAGACACAGAAAAATGGAGGCTGTGCGATATGCTCCAACCTCCTTTTTGTCACTTATATGATCCGCCTCTTCTGCAGACTACTCCTCGTCAGCTCCTACGATCTTAACCTTTCCGTGATAAAGCTCGTCAACAGCTATTGAGAGAGGCTTCTTCTTAGGATCAGCAGGTACAAGTGGCTCCTGACCGTCTATGATCTCTCTTGCTCTCTTTGCTGTTGCAAGAACGATAGAATATCTGCTGTTTACTACAGGCTGCTCACCTGGCTCAACCTCTGAATTAACTACTGACATTAAATCTGTGTATGATGGATGCAACATTTTATTATCTTCCTTTCTTAAAATGATTCATTGAAATGGTCTTTGTAATAAATATCTAGTCTAATTTATCAGAGTTTCTTGATCTCTGCAAGCTCTTCTTTTATTCCAGCGATATAATCAAGCTGATTCTCTCTTCTGCAGCCGTAACTCTTGATCACTGAATCCACAGTCTTGATACACTCCTCAAGATCGTCATTCACGACTACATAATCATACTTGTCCATATCCTCGGCCTCCTCAGTGGCCTTCTTAAGTCTCTTTATTATGGTCTCCTCAGATTCCGTACCTCTTCCGGCAAGTCTGTTCTTCAGTTCCGCAATACTTGGAGCTGATATGAATATGAGCAGGGCATCCGGGAACTGTTCCTTGACATTCAGTGCTCCCATAACTTCTATCTCAAGTATGATGTCTCTGCCTGCCTCAAGTCCCTCCTCTACGTACTTCTTAGGAGTTCCATAATAGTTCTCAACATACTGTGTCCACTCTATAAATCCGCCGTAATCGATCAGATTCTCAAATTCTGATCTATCCATAAAGTAATATTCTCTTCCGTTTACCTCACCCTCTCTTGGGGATCTTGTTGTGGCTGATACTGAAAGGTTGTATCCAAAATCTGATACGAGTCTCTTTACTACAGTACCCTTTCCAACACCTGAGAAACCGGATATCACTATGAGTGAGCCTCTCTTAGTCTTATTCTCTGCCATGTTCATATACCTCTAATCGACAATTATATATTATTCCAGATTCTGGATCTGTTCTCTTACCTTCTCAATATCTGTCTTGAGCTGAATAGCCTTGTCTGACACATCAAGCGAATTCGCCTTGGAAAGTATCGTGTTCGCCTCACGGTTCATCTCCTGTGCTATAAAGTCAAGCTTTCTTCCAACACTGCCGCCGGCCTCAAGTATCTTGCGTGTACTGTCTATGTGGCTCTTGAGTCTGACTGTCTCCTCATCCACACATATCTTATCTGCGTAGATGACCACTTCTGTAGCTATCCTGTTCTCATCTATGACCGGATTGTCAAGTACCTCTGCGATCTTATCCGTGAGCTTGTTTCTGTATTCTTCAACAAGCGCCGGGGATATCTCCTCTATATAGTCGACAGCGGCTTTCATCTCGTCCAGCTTGTCAAGCATATCTCTTCTGAGGTTCTCGCCCTCGGTCTTCCTGGATGCTACAAACATCTCAGCAGCCTCATCAAGTGATGCCGATATGATCTTCCAGAGTTCATCCTGATCCACAGCCTGTTCCTCAACAGTGAACACATCCGGAAATCCTCCGAGTATCGAAGGTGTGATGTTGTTCTGGATTCCGAAGTCTGCCGCCATCTCATTGAAATATTCCATATATCTGGCAGCCACATCTCTGTTGTACTTGAGCTTTACATTATCACTGGCAAAATCCTCATATGTGATGAACACATCGACCTTGCCTCTCTCAATGTACTTCTTGAGATATGTTCTTATGGTAGTCTCAAAAAAGCTTATCTTCTTTGGAAGCTTTATGTTTATATCGCAAAATCTGTGATTTACAGATTTCATCTCCACAACTATCTTGTAAGCATCAGTCACGTGCTCGCTTCTGCCGAAGCCTGTCATACTCTTTATCATATCTATCTCCTGTATTCCAACAGATGTCCGTATATATATGCCTGACAACAGATAATATATTATACTTCACACCTGTTTAAAAATCAATTTTTTTATTGTTCTTCCTTTATACCCACTATATTCGGTTCTGCGACCATGGAATAGTTAGTGTGGTATATGACAAATCCCGGCTTGGCTCCAGCCGGCTTTTTTATATTCTTTCTCTCTGTGTAATCAATCTCAACCTTAGGCGCGGTTCTTCCCGATGAATAATATGCCGCAAGTCTTGCAGCCTCTTCATATGTTGAATCCGGAAGCTCCCCTGCTCCCTCAAGTCTCACTATCACATGGGATCCAGGCATCTTCTTTGCATGGAACCACATATCCCCGCCATTTGCCAGCTTGAATGTGAGCTCATCATTCTGTATGTTGTTCTTGCCGACATACATATGGAATCCATCCTTTGACACATAATGGAGCGGCTTTGTCTTCGGCTTTTTGCGGTCGCCCTTGCGCCCATATCTTCCCTTGTTGATGTAACCACAAGACACCAGCTCGTCCTTCACCTGTGACAGTGAGCTCTCATCTATGGCCATATCAAGAAATGTCTGTACCGACTGAAGATGATCCAGCTCACTCTTAGTCGTAGCCGTAAGCTCCGTGAGTGCCTCATATGTTCTCTTGAGCTTGTTATATTTTGCAAAATACCTCTTTGAGTTGTCCATGACCGAAATTGTCTTGTCAAGAGGTATCTTTATCATCTCGTTCGTGTAATAATTGAGTGCCTCAAAGCTGTCCGCACCCTGCTCTATATTGTATCCATATGTATTTATCAGTTCTCCATACACACGGTATTTGTCTCTCGATTCTGTGTCCTTGAGCTGTTTTAGCTGAAGGTCGTATTTTTTTGCCGTTCTCTCTATTGCATTTGAAACTATCTTTCTGAGATCAGCGGACTTCTGACGCATCCTTGTCACTGCACTTTTTCTGTAGAAATACTCGTCAAGAACCTGGGATATACTGTCTCTCGTCTCGACCGTCTTGTCGTTATACATAGTGAGATCCATCGATGAGAATTCCACAGGAGTATATCCGTCCATGATGATCTGCGGAGTGTAACGTCCCTCTCTGATGTCATCCACAGCCTTTGCGAACTCCCCGCAAAGTCTCTTCACATCATCATCTGTCAGGCTGTCTGTCGGCATGTTGCCATCTATGCCTGCTCTGTAACACAGTTCAGCCGCAGCCACAGGTGAAAATCCTGTGATATTCTGATATATCGCCTTGATCGCATTCGACGGTGTGTTTCTGATCCTCGATGCAAGATCTTCTTCTGATATCTCAAGCGGTGATATCTTGCCACCTGCCGGTGGAAATTCATACTTTCTCCCAGGCAGAACCTCCCTGACTGAGCTGACCATGTGCGATATGTGCTTGATGCTGTCAATGATCATGTCATCCTCTGTGGCAAATATTATATTGCTGTGTTTTCCCATGATCTCTATTATGAGTTTCTTTCTTCTCAGATCTCCAAGCTCATCGAGATGTTCTATGACTATCACGACTATTCTCTCAAATCCCGGCTGATACACATCAACTATCCTGCCATTGCTGATATGTTTTCTGAGCAGCATACAGAAGTTCGGCGCCGTCATAGGATTCTCCTTTGAGGACTGCTGCATATATATAAGCGGAAGACTTGCATCAGCAGACATGAGCAGTCTGTAATTCTCCCTATTGTTCTTTATCACCAGATTCAGTTCATCCTTCTCCGGCTGATATATCTTATATATTCTGCCCTCTATGAGGTTCTTCTTCATATCTCTGACCACATTGGATATCACTATTCCGTCAAATGCCATATCTGTCTCTCCTGTCTGTTTGCCCCACGTCATCTTAACCCGTCTGCAGCGGGTAGAACTTATGCTATATACCAAGCTCCAACCTGTAAATAGATGCCTTACGGTATTTGTTGCCTATAACACAACGTGAGCCTGACGCACTCCTTAAAAAAGGCAGAAAATGCAAATCATTCTCTGCCTCTTCTATATACTTCACTGTCGATCTTATAATGAATTATAGAGATCCTTATATATGTTCGCTGAATTGTTCCATGAGTAATCTTTTCTCATGCCGTGCTCCTGGATGAAATACCAGGCTTCCTTGTTGTTGTAGTAAACTTCCTTCGCATAGTTGATAGCATTCAGAAGTTCAAATGCATCATAGTTTGCAAATGAGAATCCTGTTCCGCTTCCGTCAAACTGGTTGTAAGGCTCAACTGTATCAGCCAGACCACCTGTCTCTCTGACAATAGGAACTGTACCATATCTGAGAGCCATGAGCTGTGTAAGTCCGCAAGGCTCAAATCTTGATGGCACAAGCATCACATCACATCCAGCGTACATCTTGTGTGATCTCTCATCTGAGTAATAGATGTTCGCTGAAACCTTTGCAGGATGGATGCCCTGATAATATCTGAACATGTTCTCATATCTGCTGTCACCTGTTCCAAGAACTATGAACTGTACTCCATCACAGCATATATCGTTCATGATCCTGTCAACAAGATCAAGACCCTTCTGATCTGTCAGTCTGGATATGATTCCTATCACAAACTGATTCTCATCCTGAGGAAGTCCACATTCCTTCTGAAGCTCTACCTTGTTGATCTTCTTCAGATTCCAGAAATTATCAACGCTGTAGTTCTTGTATATCTGAGGATCAGTAGCCGGATTCCATACTTCGTAATCTATGCCGTTCACGATTCCCCACAGAGACTGCCATCTTGCACTTAAAAGTCCGTCCAGTCCCTCTCCGTAATATGGAGTCTGGATCTCCTTCGCATATGTGTTGCTGACAGTTGTTATCTTGTCTGCATATACGAGACCACCCTTGAGCATGGCTGCGTCCTTCTGGATCTCCAGCTTATCAGGTGTAAATACGTAATCAGGAAGTCCTGAATACTCCTGTAAAGTCTTTATATCCCACTTGCCCTGGAACTGAAGGTTATGAATGGTCATAACTGACTTCATGCTGGTATAAAACAGATCTCCCGCAAAGAGCGTCTTGAGATATACCGGAACAAGTCCTGCCTGCCAGTCGTGGCAGTGAAGGATATCAGGCTGGAATCCTATAGATGGAAGGATCGAAAGTGCTGCCTTTGAGAAATAGCAGAACTTCTCGATATCCCACTTGATATCGCCGTAAGGAGTGAATCCGTTGAAATAATACTCGTTGTCAATGAAATACACCTTGACACCCTCGTACTCCAGATACATAACTCCAACATAGTCGTTCTTGTAGCCTATATCCATATAGAAATGTGTGAGATACTGCATCTTCTCCCTGTACTTGTTCGGAATACAGAGATAGTTAGGCATGATAACTCTCACGTCATACTCATTCTTATCAAATATCTTTGGCAGAGTTCCCACTACATCCGCAAGTCCACCGGTCTTGATAAAAGGAACACACTCCGAAGCTATATAAGCAACCTTCTTCATCTAAAAACCCTCCATAACATCTATACTTTTCGTCTGCAAATGCAACACCCACATCACCCATAATAATTACATGTCATCGCATCAGACCGACACGCGCAGACAGTCTCCATCTGTTCACGCAAAATCTGGATTTATTATACCACATGGCCTGCTATAATTCAATAAAGTTGACAATTGACCCATCCAAATTTATTATGTAATAAGCTAGGCTACATTTTACTATTAATGCAAGGAGATATGACATGGCAGACAAGAAAAATCCACAGGATGATCAGATGGACATTGAGATGATAGACATAACTTATGAAGACGGCAGTACATGCAGTTGTGAGGTTATCGCCAGATTTGAAGTAGAGGGCATCACATATGCTGCTCTTCTCCCGGCTGACGATGAGGATTCTGATATTCTCGTATACAGATACACCGAACACGGCGATGATGTCGACCTCGACGAGATCACCGACGAGGACGAGTTCAACGAAGTTGCTGATGCCCTCGATGAGATACTCGACGATCTGGAATTCAACTCAGAAGATACAGAGTAATCAAAAAGCCACAAAAAGAAACTATATAAACCCACATAATATTTCTCATGTTTGGTACATTCTCATTCATTAGGACATTTCTTTTGGGATGCCTCCTGAGAATTATTATGTGGTTTTTCTGTTTATATATATATCTTACATCTATGCCGTATGTGCATTTTAGCTATTTTGTCACAACAAACCTTGCAGCTATTTTATATTCACACATTCTCTATAAGATCATTCCCTATGGTGTACTCAAGGCTCAAAGTCTTAGTCTCACCGGTCTTTTCAAAGTGCACACACAGCTTCTTTGAATCAGCGTAGGTTATCGTTCCCCTTCCATACCGTTTGTGCACTATTGTATTGCCTGCTTTTATAAGGTTCCTGTCAACCAGCATCTCCCTGACAAATCTCGAGGCACTGCTGCCTCTGCCATATACTTTCTGCGGAACATATACATACAGTCCATATTTGGCTCTGGTAACTGCCACATAGAAAAGGCGTCTCTCCTCCTCGACTCCACCATCATCCAATGATTTCTTGTGCGGAGTTATCCCCTCCACCGCATTCATTATGAACACATACGAGTATTCCAGGCCTTTTGCACCGTGCATGGTCGCAAATGTGACTGCGTCGGCAGCCGCACTTCCATGTTTATTCTGCTCGGCCAGCTCCTTTGTGTAGTCTTCTATATACTCAAACCATCCATCAAAGCTCAGAAAGTCCCTTGCACTTTCCTGTATCTCTTCAAGAATGTCCATATAGTCGTCAACGCTTATGCCTCTGTACTCGGCATACTCACGCACATATGCATCAAGCCCCACAGCCTTCCTGATATAATTCACAGCAGCATATGGCGCAAGCCCTCCTATCCTGTCCAGATCATTTTCCAGCACATTTATATTGTTCACTATGCGGTATTTGTCCTTGTAATACTGCCTGAGCGCCTCAAAATCAACCACAGATGAATCGAGCGCATCCCTGCTGATATATCTGTTCGGCTTGTTGATGATCTGCAGCACAGTTCTTCTGTCCCTTGCCCCTCTTGCAAGCTTTATATAGTCAAATATGTTCTGGGCAAGAAAATGTGTAAATATATTCGGGATGCTGTCTTTCATGGAAAAAGGTATCCCCCTCTCCATGAATTTGGATGTCAGTGCTCTGGGTTCAGTATTGGTCCTGAATATCACCGCCATGTCAGAAAATGGGATCCCATTCCTGTTCAGCTCCTCTATGCGGTCTATGATCCTCTTGTTCTGTTCCGTCATATTCTCAACCTTGATTATATGAACCCTGTCGCTCTTCCCCGGTTCAAATGCAGACTTCAGATCCTTATCGTATCTGTCACTGTTATTGCCTATGATGCGCTTTGAGCACTCCACTATGTCGTAGCTGCATCTGTAATTTACATTGAGATATTCTATGACCGTGCCCGGAAAATCCTCCGGGAACTTTTTCATGATCGACGGCGCCGCTCCTCTGAATCCGTATACAGACTGATCATCATCCCCGACCACGAACACATTCTTTTCATCTCCGGCAAGAAGCTTTACTATCTCATACTGTATCATGTTGATATCCTGAAATTCATCTATCAGGATATATCTGAATTTTCGTCTCCACATTCCGCATATATCCGGGCGTTCCGACAGGAGTTCATAGGTGAACACCAGCATGTCATCGAAATCTATCTTGCCATGTCTTCTCAGAAAATCCTCATATTCCTGATACACGACCCTGAAATCATCCGGCTTCATCGTCTTGCTGTCATATGTGCGGACATCTGTCCTGTCACTTTTGACGCAGCCGATCTCACCCACAACATTCCTTGCAAAATCCTCCTGGCTGTCATATCTGAAACCATGTCTGTCTATACTATCCCTTATGGCTCCATATTTCTCCGCATCAGTCACGATATCCGATCCCGTATAGTTATAGGCATTCCTCAGTATCCAGAAAAAAACTGAGTGGAATGTGCCAAATGTGACACCCCTCACCTCCGGGCACAGTTTCTGGAATCTACCCTTCATCTCATTTGCAGCGGCCTTGGTAAACGTTATGACCAGTATGTTGTCGGGGCTTATCCCATGACTTTCTATCATATATTCTATTCTGTGGGTAAGAACAGTCGTCTTGCCCGATCCAGGCCCTGCAAGCAGGAGCATCGGTCCATCTCCATGTCTTACAGCCCGCATTTGTGAATCATTAAATTCCATTATGTCTCCTCCTGACATGAAAATGTTGATCATTTCATGCCACATTCCAGCAGTATCAGTCCACATAAAAGGCGGCTAAAGAATGTAACTCTTTAGCCGCCTTTTACTTATTGAGATTATAGTGTCTGATATTTGATAACCAGACCTTCTGTTATACGATAATTATCTCACAGGATTACTTACCACAGCACTTCTTGTACTTAAGTCCGCTTCCACATGGACATGGATCGTTTCTTCCTACCTTAGGTGCCTTGATAACTGTTCTTGAAGACTTCTGTATCTTGTAAAGCTCATCTCTCTTTGCCTTAGGGAAGATAGCCTCCCACTGTGGAAGTGTATAGAGCCACTCAGCATTGCACTCAACCATGTTCATATACAGCTTCTCATAGTCTATAGCAAGCTTAACCTCTGAATCCTCTGTTACCTCATCCAGATTGTTGGATGTCATAAGGCTGTCATCTATTCCATCGAGGAAACCAATCATGTACTGTATAGTAAGGCCATACTTCTCAGCCAGCTCCTTTACTGTGCCATGCTCAGGATCCGCAGTTGGGTTTGAAAGAAGCTTCTCATACACACCCTTCTCTGCCTGAAAATAATTAAACCAGAAATCCTTTCCTTCCGGAGTTCTGTCATCAAATCCGTATGCGTAATCACGCCACTCTTTTAATAAACTCATCTCATCTACCTCTTAAGTATTTTTTAAACTTTAAAGAGTATATCAAATTATGTAATTTTTTTCAACATATTTGTTCTGTTCTACTTGTCATCGCCTGAACGCATGTCCTCACCCTTGCGCCTGAGCACTCTGGCTATCAGCCATACTCCCCAGCACAGAACAGGAACCACCACATCAAGGAATATCATGGCCATCACGTGTTCGCTTCCCATTATTCCCATTATAAATGTCGCAACGTACATTCCAACCAGAATAACCACCAGTGCTATCGCACCAACTCTTTTTAATATATCCATCTTCCGCTCTCTTCTACAGTAACCTTTTTAATCTCTTTCCTGCCTGATCATTTTTCTGACCATCTCCTTGATCATTTTCTTGATCATTTTTCCTATAAACTTCTTAAATCTGCTTTCTTCATGCAGTAATTCTCTTTTCTCTAACTCGTCAGTCTATATTCTTGATCTTTCTGAAGTATTCCTGGATATTCTTCTCATAGCCATTGTCAGATGGCTCATAGAATACTCTTCCCGCTAAGTTATCCGGCAGATACTGCTGATCCACATAATGGTTCGGATAATCATGCGCATATTTGTATCCCGTATGTCCAAGTTTTGCAGCGCCCCCATAGTGGGCATCTCTCAGATACACCGGAACCGGTCCTGTATCTTCATGCTTTACCGCATCCACGGCAGCAAATATGGCATTCACCGCTGAGTTGCTCTTAGGTGCACATGCGACATATGTAGCCGCCTGTGACAGTATGATCTGTGCCTCTGGCATACCGATCCGCTCCACCGCCTGTGCACATGCAGTGGCCACAACTATAGCATTCGGATCTGCATTTCCCACATCCTCGCTTGCACATATCATGATCCTTCTGGCAATGAACTTTATGTCCTCACCACCGTACAGCATCTTTGCCAGATAAAATACTGCGGCATCCGGGTCAGAGCCTCTCATACTCTTGATAAATGCCGATATGATGTCGTAGTGGTTGTCCCCATCCTTGTCGTATCGTATCGCTCTCTTCTGTATGCACTCCTCAGCGACCGCAAGTGTTATATGTATCTTGCCATCGTCACTGCGCTCTGTTGAAAGCACGCCCAGCTCTATGGCGTTCAGCGCACTCCTCGCATCCCCGGCCGCCATATCAGCAAGAAAATCCTCGGCATCATCGTCTATGACCGCACCATACGCACCCATGCCCTCGTCAGAATACACCGCCTTGTGTATGAGCTGCTTTATGTTCTCCTTGGACAGCGGATGAAGCTGGAATATATGAGATCTTGATATCAAAGCCCCATTCACCTCAAAGTAGGGATTCTCTGTGGTCGCCCCTATCAGTATCACAGTACCATCCTCCACAAATGGCAGGAGGTAGTCCTGCTGGGATTTGTTGAATCTATGTATCTCATCTATGAAAAGTATAGTGCGCTTGCCATACATGAGCTTCTTGTCCTTTGCCTCCTGTACCACGCTTTCCATATCTTTCTTGCCCGCTGTGGTCGCATTAAGCTGTCTGAATTCTGCCTTGGTTGTATTCGCTATGACCATGGCCAGAGTGGTCTTACCGGTTCCCGGAGGCCCATAAAATATAAGTGAACTTATCTTGTCCGCTTTTATCGCTCTGTACAAAAGCTTATCCTTGCCTATGATATGCTCCTGTCCCACGACATCCTCCAGTTTCACCGGACGCATCCTCTTCGCCAGAGGTGAATCATCATCAGCAAAATTGTCTCTCATATACTCAAACAAATCCATAACCAATTACCTGCCATATCCTGAATAATGTACCCTATAGACACTTCGAAGCCCGACAGCACAAGGTAGCGGGCTTCGAAAATATTACTATGTATCACTCTATTTGATGATATCCAGCTTCTTTAACATATCATTGAACTTCATGATATCGATAGGCTTACAGATATAATCATCATAATCATCGCTTGCCAGATTGTTATCAAAGCTTGCCTCATCAAGTGCACTCGTCATGATGACCTTTGATCTCAGCATCCTTGATACGCCATGCTTTCTCTCAGCACTTCTTATGGATGCCAGAACCTTGTATCCGTCTATCTTTGGCATCATGATATCCAGACAGACAAGTTCAAACAATTCACCCTTTTCAAGAGCGTTCACAAACTCATCAACCGCTGCAATACCATCAGGTGTTATCACCACATCACCAAACTTACTCAGATACTTTGACAAAAACTTTGCGTTTGCAACATCATCCTCAGCTATTAATATCTTCATGACTATTCCTCCCTAATTCTAAAACCTGAGCACTTTCTCGAGATGGCCAAGTATCTCCTTGACCTCCACTCTAAAACTCTTCCTCGAATACTGATTCCTGCGTTCAAGCAAACCTTCCGTGAATATGCCATTGAACATAAGTGTCAGCTCCTTAGGGGAAAATACAGATCGTATCTCTTTGTTATCTATAGCCCCCTGAAATAAAGAACACACGAAATCATTACGTTTCAACATACACTCGGATATCACTTCACGTGTCTCTGACATATGAAGCAGTTCCTCGTAATGCAACATTATCGCCCCCATACCTATATAATTATCATAATATGTTGCATAGGTATCTGCATAATACTTGACCTTATCCATATATGAACCCTCAAGGTGCTCAACTGTCCTCTGGATATTGATATCAAATACTGCATATTCATTGACTACTGCTATAAGCACTTCGTCTATACCGCCAAAATACTTATATATCAACGTGTCCGATATATTCTGTTTACGTGCAAGATTCTTAGGTGTAAGAGCATGTAATCCCAAATCTCCGATTAGTTCGATAGCTGAAGCGACAATTTTATCTCTGCGCGAAATATAACTATCCTCCAATGTTCGTTCCTCCCATTACACATATATTTAGCCCTTAGAACACTATTTTCATTCTATGTCATGGGATATATTTTGTCAACTATACATCTTCCGTATACAAAAGTCTATTTGATGTGTCATATCTCCTTCCAGGCCTAAAATCCAACCTTTCATCGATCACACAACTCTGAGCTCTTTGTCCCCCTTTTTATACAAATACAGATTATCAGACAGAAAATCCAGCTCAGATACGGCATCCCGGTTCGCCTCTCTTATGAGTTCTTTCAATTCATCTTCACCCCTGTCTGTATCAGCTCTTGTGAACAATATTTCATGAACGCTTGACGGCAGGATATATATATCACCGCCGGCCATATCTGCACATTCCTCAAGCATACCGCTGTACATCATCGCCGTGGCACCGTTTATACCCATCTCATTCGTCAATACGAACAGTTCATCATCCATATCTATGTTCTGTATTTCAAAATTATCATATCTGCTGCGGAGCGTTTCAAAAATACTCTCCTTTACAACCGGGAACATCCTCTCGGTGTTCTCCAGGGCTTTCCTATAGAGTGTGTCAATATTCACACGCCACCTCTTCATATCCTGTCTGCTCACCAGCGTTGTGGCAACCCCATCGTCGTCAAGTCTCACCACTCGTCTGAACACGATCACAAGATCCTTGACCTCAATATACGGTATGTTCTCCAGCATCTTCTCGTTTCTTTCTCTGTTTATGAGTCTGACTATGATATTGTCCAGCACATCCGCCTCATTTACAACATCATCAATACTCAGGGTATTCTCAAAGCTCCGCATTAGCTGAAGCCTGTATATATCATTCATCACATCGTCATAGCTTCTGCCATTCATATATTCCCTGTAAAACGGGTCAAGATATATTGTCGGTGACACCTCGTCTGCGTCTCTGCACACATTGAGCGCCGTGAGCTCCACTCCGTTATTCTTCAGTACCTTGTTTGTCCTGAGAACCACTTCCTCACCGTTTTCAAGCAGTCTTATCTTAAGTGTCTCAAGCACGCTGGCAATAAATTCGTCAAATTTCATTCTCTTCTCCTTTGCGATGTATTATATGAAATAAAACGAAACGTTTCGATTTTCTTCCTCTGAAATATTCCATGGCTGAATTCTATAAAATTCCGCTTATCAAATCAATAGATTTTGTGCGCTTTATAGTGGAATCCTGCGCTTTATAGTGGAATCTGTACCGAAGGCTCCTTTCCTGCACAAAATAAAACTGCGTATATCCAAGCTTTTCCTGCTGCCGCAAGATCACCTTTATACGCAGTTTTATAATTTATGTATATCTGTATATCCGCATTACGCCTTATGATTTCCAACATATTCACGGAGAAATTCTACAAAAGTACGCATCTCATCATCTGTTCCTATGGAGATTCTGAGATAATTGTCTATACGAGGGGCATTGAAGTATCTCACATATATGTGGTTCTTCTTTGCAGCCTCAAATATATCTCTGGCCGGTATGCTCTCATGTGTCGCAAATACAAAGTTTGCAGACGAATCAAGACAGGTAAATCCAAGTGGCTTTATATCCTCCGCAAATCTCTCTCTTGTCTTTATCACCTTTGCAACTGTATCTCTGAAGTATTCCTCATCCTTTACCGCCTCAGTTCCCATGATGATGGACGGTCTGTTCATAGTATATGAATTGTAAGAATACTTCACATCATTCAGCGCTTTTATGAGCACCGGATTGCTTATGGCATATCCTATTCTGAGTCCCGCCATGGATCTTGATTTGGAGAATGTTCTGGTAACTACAAGATTGTCATATCTGTCTATCAGACCAAGAGCCGACTCACCGCCAAAATCTATATAAGCCTCATCTACTATCACTATAGAATCTCTGTTGTGGCTGATGATATCCTCCACATCCGCAAGGCTCTGGCATATACCTGTAGGTGCATTCGGGTTTGGGAATACCACTCCGCCGTTTGCTCTGTAGTAATCTTCCTTAACTATCCTGAAATTCTCATCGAGAGCCGGTCTCTCATATGGGATCCTGAACAGTTCAGCCCAGACATCGTAGAAAGAATACGTGATATCCGGGAACAATATAGGTTTGTCCGAATTGAAAAATGTAAGGAATGACATGGCAAGAACATCATCTGATCCTACACCAACAAATACCTGATCCGAGCCGACTCCATGATACTCTGCAAGTGCTTCCACCAGCATCGATGCAGCAGGATCCGGATACAATCTGAGCACATCCGCATTCTGTCCTATCTCACTGACCCTTGGAGATGGTCCATAGGGATTCTCGTTCGTGTTGAGCTTTATAACATTCTCATCCTTTGGCTGCTCGCCTGGAACATAAGGTTCTACTTTTCTTATATTGTCACTCCATGATGCCATATTATTCCTCCTCATTCACCTGCGCAAGCTTTGCTGTCTGATCTGCTGCGATCAGGCTGTCGATAAGTTCATTCAGGTCTCCATTCATTATCTGATCCAGTTTGTAAAGCGTGAGCTTTATTCTATGGTCTGTAACTCTTCCCTCAGGGAAGTTATATGTTCTGATCTTCTCTGATCTGTCACCTGTTCCTATCTGGCTTCTACGATCTGCCGCCTCGGCGTCATGCTGCTTCTGGAGTTCCATATCATAGAGCTTTGATCTGAGCAGTGCAAATGCCTTTGCCTTGTTCTGGAGCTGTGACTTCTCTGTCTGGCTGTAAATGACGATTCCTGTAGGGATATGTGTAAGTCTTACAGCTGAATCCGTTGTATTGACACACTGTCCACCATTTCCTGAAGCTCTCATTACATCGATACGGATATCGTTCTCATTGATCTCTACGTCGACCTCCTCAGCCTCCGGCATAACAGCAACTGTGACTGTTGATGTATGGATTCTTCCGCCTGACTCAGTCTTCGGTATTCTCTGCACTCTGTGAACACCACTCTCATACTTCATCTTTGAATATGCGCCATCTCCTGTGATCATGAATACAGCTTCCTTGAAACCACCGATTCCATTCTCATTCACACTCATCAGCTCGACCTTCCATTTGAACTGGTCAACGTATTTCTGATACATTCTGTATATCTCATACGCAAAAAGTGCGGCCTCATCTCCACCGGCACCGGCACGGATCTCCACGATTACGTTCTTTGAGTCGTTAGGATCCTTAGGGAGAAGGAGTATCTTAAGTTCCTGCTCTATGGTCTCAAGTCTGCTCTTTGCGTCATTCATCTCTTCCTTTGCCATCTCGCGGAGTTCCTCGTCACTCTCCTCCTCAAGTATCTCAAGGCTGTCGTCTATCGTATCCTTTGCTTCCTTGTATTCCTTATACTTATCAACTATAGGAACCAGATCACTCTGTTCCTTCATAAGCTTTCTGAATCTGTTCTGGTCTGTCACTACATCGGGATCTGTAAGCTGATTATTTATTGTGTCCAGCTTATCTACAAGTTCTTCTATTCTATCAAACATAAATATACCTCTCTTTTTCTATCGCCATCATCACAGGCGTTTACATCTTTGTATTATATTTCTCGTCTGCCATGACATCCATACGTCAGGTCCTGTATCTTCCATATACAACTCTGTCATTGTGACTCAGATCCTGTACCACATGAATATCCTCATACCCCAAATCTACAAAGAGGTGCTGTACATCTTCTGCCTGATCATTGCCAATCTCGAATACAACATATCCTTCATCCTTTATATAATTTCTTGCTCTGTCTACTATCATCCTATAAAAATACAACCCATCTTCGGTTCCGTCAAGTGCAAGTCTCGGTTCATTGTCCCTGACTTCCGGCATAAGTGTGTCTATCACATCTGTTCTTATGTATGGCGGGTTTGACATTATAAGGTCAAACTTTCCCTCTATATCATCAAACAGATTGGACTTTACCACGCTGAACCTATCTTTATCCCCGCAGAGTTTATCCCTGTTCCTGCAGGTGAGCTCCAGGGCGGCATCCGATATATCGGCAAGCGTGACCCTGCTGTCTTTATTCATTAGTCCATAGGATATACCTATACATCCTGACCCGCAGCACATATCAAGCACAGAAAGTGGCTGCTTTGCCATCTGGCCATCAAAAGACGCAGGCTTAAGAGACTGCCCAGCTATCTGACTTCCTACCGTCAGCTTAAGTGCTGTCTCAACCAGAGTCTCCGTGTCCTGTCTCGGTATGAGCACATTCTCCGATGTATCAAAATCATATCCCATAAAATTCTGGGTTCCGGTTATATACTGCAAAGGGACCCGGGTGCACCGCCTGTCAATGACCTCATCATACCGGCTCTCAAGGTTCACATTCACCTCATCGCCCTTTGCCATGAGTATGTCCAGCCTGTCCATCCCCGACACGTACTGCCATAAAATGTCAGCGTCTATATCAGCATCAGGCACACCGCAGCTCTCAAGTTTTGTTATACCGGCATTTATAAGTTCATACAATTTCATACAGATAACCCCTAATCGTCTATCTCTCCTCTGTGCATTGCATCCTCATACTCCTTCCAGTCAAGGACAGCCTCAACGGACGCAATGGCAACCTCTATCATGTCCAGATCAGGCTCTCTTGTGGTGAGTCTTTGAACCCATTTGCCGGGAGCTGACAAAATGTTTGATATAGCTGAGTCGCTTCTTCCAGCAAACATGATAAATTCATATGATATTCCCGCTATCACCGGTATGAGGAGCAGTCTTATGACCAGTCTCAGCCATGCTGTATCAGCACTTATAAACATAAACACTATGATACTTATGATCATGACTATGAACAGGAAACTCGTTCCGCATCGCTTGTGATATCTTGAATACTTCTTCACGTTCTCCGGAGTGAGGGGAACTCCCGCCTCCAGGCAGTTTATCGTCTTGTGCTCCGCACCGTGATACATAAATACTCTCTGTATATCTTTCATAAGAGATATAAGTGCCACATATCCAAGGAATATTGCAAGTCGTATAATTCCCTCTATAAGTGACATCAATATCCTGTTGTCTATAACCTTGTCTATGAGCTCACCTATAAATGCAGGAAGCATCATGAACAGTGCTATGGCAAATACCAGTGAGAACGCAACCGTACCAAACATCGCTGCATCGTCAGCACGCTTCTGCTGTTCAGGTGTGCGCTCTTTCTTTTTCCCTTTGTCAGCCTTATCGTTGCTCTCCGGCTCTTCATCCTCATAGAATGATGCTGAGTACGTGAGTGTCTTCACACCGATCACCAGTGACTCAATGAAGTTCACCACGCCCCTGATTATCGGGATTCTGAAAAATGCATGTCTCGATCCCATCGACACATAATCCACAACTTTGACATCTATATCTTTATCCGGTTTTCTGACCGCCACAGCATACCTGTCGCCATTCTTCATCATGACGCCTTCCATGACAGCCTGACCGCCTATTCTTACTCTTTTCACGCAAATTCTCCTATAAAGTAAAAAACAGCCTGAGATTATTAAAAAATAACCTCAAGCTGTCATCATTTTATTAGTTGGCCTGAACGCCATACTTCTTGTTAAACATATCAATTCTACCACGAGCTTTGATTGCCTTC
>JAEDGW010000216.1 GCA_016297325.1 Coprococcus sp.
CTGTTCTTTCTATATACTGTTCTTTCTATATATCATATCCTGTTTTTTATAATTGCTCTTCTATTGTTATTCGTATCGTTCCGACCGCTTATGTGACAGATCTGATAAAAATAAAACTTCTGTTAATACGCTGCGAATAATGCTGTCTCATTTTCTCCTTATATCTATTAGATCTATTTTCTCCTTGTATTCCACACCACCAGCACTGCTGACGCTATGATCAGTGATGGCAAAAGGAAATACTGCTGTCCAACTACCAACAAGCATAAAGCCGCTATCACAATTCCTGCAATCGCCGGAATATGGCTCTCCGCCTTCTCCCACTGATCGATAAATATGATGACAAACAGTGCCGTCATGCAGAAATCAATCCCCGTCATGTCAAACGGAATAATCTGACCCAGGATCCCCCCGGCAACCGCACCAACCATCCAGTAACACCTCGACAAAAAAGCCACCCAGAACATGATACTCTGCTTCTCTTTACCGGTATCCGGCAGGGTACAGTTCACGGCGTAGGTCTCATCCGTCATTGTATGTATCATATATAACTTCCGCTTTCCCATGTGGTTGAACTCATCCACAAATGTCAGCGCATAGAAACTCTGCCTGCTGTTCATCAGAAATGCAGTGAGCGCCATGGTGAGTATGGAGGCTCCGCTTGAAAGCAGCGTCACAAGCACAAACTGGTACGCTCCTGTGTACACCGTCAGGCTGGCCAGCAGTGAATAATACCATTTGAATCCGGCATTCTCCATCATGATCCCATATGCCATGCTGACGAACAAATAGCTGCACATGATAGGGATTGATTTGACAAATGCTTTTCTGAATATATTTCCCACGATTTTTCCTTTCTCTCAAGCTAGCGCGGCGGTCTCCAAATTCACTTTTACAATAGCTCTAAATCAGCACAGTACAAACCTGGGCTTATTGCCACGCAGACAAAATAGCCTTAATTATCCTACTGTTTCTGTAGGATAACCACGATCATTCTAACACACCGTATATTATCAGGGCAATACCGTAAACACACAGGCTCAATTATACACCTTGTCAATTTCTGTGAACTCTCTGTTAAACTCATATCCGGTTTATTGAAATATCTTATCCTTTACTGTATTCTCAATAAATACAAACATAACGTATCTCCCGCGGGAACTACAAACGCAAACGATCATCTGGCCAGATGAACTATTTACAACATTGTTATTTATGAATTTATGGGGTAAAATGGAGGTACTTATTTGAGATATAACAACAAACACAACGATAAACTTAATGTCATCAACGGTGATGCGACTCAGGCAGCAGAGGATGATTCCACAACTAGTGCTACCTGCTCTGACGATACAACAGGCCGCGTCCAGTGGCACACAGGATTTGTCCACGCCATGCGGCTGTATCTGAAGGACTACGAGGATGATATTGAATTCAACGAAGAATTTCAGCTCACCAGGAAACCGCTGAGCATAGACCTGACCGTGGTCAAGAAACCTGACGATCTGGTCATCGACAACAACATCGGCAGTTTTTTCAGGAAACACAATATACTTGAATACAAATCACCGAAGGACGAGTTAAACCTTGAGACTTTTTATAAGGTACAGGCATATGCGCTGCTGTATATGATCTCTCCCGCCAACTGCGATGCATACGGTGCACCTGTCTGCGAGAATGATATGACTATATCCATCGTGCGCGCCGCATACCCGAGGGAGCTTATGAAAGAGCTAAAGGAACTTGGATATACCATCCGCGAAGATATCAGGAACATCTACCATGTAGACGGCGCTCAGTTTCCAATACAGATCGTCATTACCAAGCCATCGTCAGATGCTGAAAGCTCCAGCAAAGATGAAAAAGACATAATCTGGCTGAACGCGCTCACTGCTGATATTTCAAAGGACACTTACAATGATTTTTTGAACAATGCCAACGAGTTAGACAGCAGACACAGCATGTTTGCCGAGACAATATTTGCCATTGTATCCGATGTAAACGAAGAAAAAATTGAGACATGGAAGGAGGCACATTCTATGATGAACGATGCGATGAAAAGAATTATGGCTAAGGAACTTAAGGAAAGCAAGGATGAAGGGCGTTCCGAAGGACTAGCTGAAGGACGCTCCGAGGGCCAAGATCTGCTGACGGAAGCTATGCTCACTGCGCAGAAAGAGAACATCTCCGACCCAGCAAAACTTGAGGAGCTTGGCTACGACAAGAACACCTCCGTATGTACTATAACGGCGCTTAAGAAGCTGGGGATTATCTCATAAGAAATTCTCCATATCAGGTGCAGATGAACATTCTCTGTGTCTGACACCTCGAGTCAGCGCCCTGGGGGGGGATTGGTTTCTAGCCTGATTTATTAGCACGTCTAAAGCTTCCTGTATAATGCAGATATGGGCAGAACCTGCGAAGTCGGCTCTGCCCATTTGTAACTATTCACAAATCTTATATCGGTTTTTAA
>JAEDGW010000217.1 GCA_016297325.1 Coprococcus sp.
TCTTTCCAGATCCACTGCTTCCAACTATGAATACGAACTCGCCTTTTTCTATGTTGATATTCACATTCTTGAGAGCCTCTATGCCCCCAGGGTATGTCATACTCACATTCTCTAATTCTATCATTGTATCTCTCCTGTTATCTAAGCATCAATCCGCATTGCGGACGTCCGCCAGTGTAATGTCATCTTATCATAGAAATGGTCTACAACCATATCCACGCTACATTATACTACATAATGCCAAGTTTGTTGTGTTTTGTTTGTGAAATTAATATTATGTATAACATACACAAGAAGGACTGCCCAAGGCAGTCCTTCTCATACACATAATGCCCACAATATATATATGTGAGACTTATTCATAAATATTCCCTATATATTAATAATCAAGTGACTCCATGTACTTCATGTACTTGACCACCATAAGTGCGATCTTGAATGTGATGGCATCCTCAAATACACGGAGATCAAGTCCTGTGCTCTTCTGGAGCTTGTCAAGTCTGTATACAAGAGTGTTTCTGTGTATATAGAGCTGTCTCGAAGTCTCAGATACATTCAGGCTGTTCTCGAAGAACTTATTGATAGTTGTGAGTGTCTCCTCATCAAACTCATCAGGGCTCTTGCCATCAAATATCTCTCTGATAAACATCTTACAAAGTGGAAGTGGAAGCTGATAAATAAGTCGTCCAATTCCAAGGTTGCTGTATGCAATGATATCTGTATTCTCGTAGAATATCTTTCCAACATCGAGAGCCATCTTAGCCTCTTTGTATGATCTTGATACTTCCTTTATCTCATTCACTATAGTACCAAATGAAACGTGGACAGATGACATAGCTTCTGTGTTCAGCATATCAACTATCACTTTGGCAATCTTATTCATGTCATCATAAGACTCATTGGACTTAACTTCCTTTACAAGGATGATATTCTTCTCATCGACAGCAGTAATAAAATCCTTTGTCTTAGCTGAGAAAATGTTACGAACTGTCTCCAGTGCGTTTGTATCCTTCTCATTCTTTGTCTCAATGATGAAAACTATACGTCTCACATCTGTATCAATATGGAGCTTCTTCGCCCTGTTGTAGATATCAACCAGAAGGAGATTGTCAAGAAGAAGGTTCTTGATGAAGTTATCCTTATCAAATCTCTCCTTGTATGCCACAAGAAGATTCTGTATCTGGAATGCTGCTATCTTGCCAACCATATATGTGTCGTCAGTCTCACCCTTTGCCATCAGGATATGTTCAAGCTGATTGTCATCAAACACCTTGAAGAACTGGAATCCTCTTACAACCTGGCTTTCTGCTGGGGAATCCACAAATGCATGTACAGCATCCTCATAATCATCTACATCCTTAAGTGTAGAGGCAAGAACTTTTCCCTCTGTATCCAGAACACAGAGATCTGTTCTTGTAATATTCTTTAATCCATCTATCGTATCTTGAAGAATCTGGTTTGATATCATAATTTCACTCCTTATATACTATTGTACTTTAGCCCGCAAATCTATAAATACTATTTTAATGCAATCTTGATTAAAAAAAAAGAGAAAATGCAGATTTTTTATTAAAATTTTCTGCATCTTCCCTTTTTTAGAACTTAAAATCACACGTTCTGTTTAACAGATATGTAATTGCTTATTTTCCTTAATCAGATAAGACTAGTTCACAAGGATCTCCTCTGTCTCCTTATCGAAGATGTGGATCTTGCTTAAGTCAAATGCGAACTGTACTGTATCGCCAGGTCTAGCTGTTGTACGAGCATTTACTCTTGCTGTGATATCGAACTGATCGATTGTGAAGTATAAGTAAACCTCAGCACCAAGCATCTCGTAGATGTTGATTCTAGCATCAATTACGCTCTCTGGTGATGACTCGATGAAGAGCTGCTCATCATGAATATCCTCTGGACGGATACCAAGAACAACTTCCTTGTCGATAGCATCAAGTGCAATAAGTCTCTCAGCCTTGCTGTCTGGAACCTTGATTGAATGTGAACCGAACATAAGGAGAACGTCAGCACCTGACTTAACAACCTTACAATCGATGAAGTTCATAGGTGGCATACCCATGAATCCAGCAACGAAGAGGTTGCATGGCTTGTCATAGAGGTTCTGAGGTGTATCAACCTGCTGGATGATACCATCCTTCATAACTACGATTCTTGTACCAAGTGTCATAGCCTCTGTCTGGTCATGTGTTACGTAGATGATTGTTGTCTGAAGTCTCTGATGAAGCTTTGAGATCTCAACACGCATCTGTACACGAAGCTTAGCATCAAGGTTTGAAAGAGGCTCGTCCATGAGGAATACCTTTGGCTCACGGACAATTGCACGTCCCATAGCAACTCGCTGTCTCTGTCCACCTGATAAAGCCTTTGGCTTTCTGTCAAGAAGATGCTCGATATCAAGGATCTTAGCTGCCTCATGTACAGCCTTGTCAATCTTCTCCTTTGGTACCTTTCTTA
>JAEDGW010000218.1 GCA_016297325.1 Coprococcus sp.
CAAATCCCATGTCTCCGAGATTGACATTGCTGCCCTTTGGCTGCTTGACCTCATTCTTTATGAGTGAAAGGGCCGTCTGTGAGAGCTTCTTTCTGATAACGAAGTAGTTCACAACTATCGCTGCCAGTGGCGGCATCACAATACCGTACACTATAAGAATCGGCGGAATCTTTACATCCATAGCAGGGATGGAATAATACGCATATGCATCTGACATCTGAACAGGGATTCCAACATTGCTTATTCCAATCAGGAAACCGATTATGCCTGCAACTGTTGTGACTATGACCGGAAGTGTCAGATAATGCATCATGAGATCTCTTCTCTTGACCCCCAGAGCATAAAGTGCACCTATAACGCTGCTCTCCTTCTCTATTCCATGTACAACAAATACCGATATGACATATGTGAACAGAAGCATGAGTAACACACCGAAGAAATATCCCGCCTGTACATTGATCTGCTGGTCATCAGCGGCTCCCCCTGTTCTCGGGTTGTCGTCGCTTGTCACAAATGATGTGATGTTGGCAAGATCTGTGTCGTAATCCTTGAGGAATGAATCCGTCTCCTTCTTGAGTTCTGCCACTCCATCCGCAAGCTCATCCGAGCCATCCTTTGCCTCTGTAGCTCCGTCGGTATACTCCTTAATACCGTCCTTGAATGCCTTGATGCTGTCAATGTCACTCAGGGCACTTTCGATGCTCATCGCCAAAACTCCGCCCTGACTGTCGGCGATCTTCTTCATCTCATCACTGTAATTATCCTCTGTAAGCTCTGCATCCAAACCATACGCTGAGAGAGATGATGACGCTTGTTCAAGATATGCATCAAACAGCTCCTGTGCCGCATTGTTCAGCTTTCTGTTGTTATCAGTGAGTTCTCCAAGTCCATCTGCAAGCTCATTTGCACCTGACTTAAGTTCCTTTATGCCATCCTTGAAATCGTTTATGGCTGCGCCAGTTCTATCCCAGTATTCCTGGAAATACTCATCATCTATTCTGTCTGTGTCAACCTTAATGTCCTCAAGAGCGTCCTTCACATCATCACATGTGGTCTTGCCCTTAAGTCTGAACGCATAAAGATATGTCTCTGTCTTAACACTCTCGCCTGTTGCATGAAGTTTCTCATATGCATTCTCTGTAACGAATACTGTTCCAAACACCTTGCTGTCGACAACTGTATCTGACATCTCCTTGAAAAGAGCATTATAATCAGGTGATGTCCCTATTCCTGTCACATTGAATTCATTTCCTGCTATCTGTATTATATCTCCGACAGAAATATCATTTACCTAACTGAATCTCTTCTCAACAACTATCTCATCATCAGCCTCCGCAAGATTTCCCTCATCACATTCCACAAGATCTATGTTCTTCCTGTTGGCAAATACCCTGATAGTCTTGCCATCCATGACATCGTAATCCTCGTAGAACATCTTCTCGACCTCTGCGCCTGCATCCTCAAGCCTGGATATCTCTTCATCGCTCAGTGGAACGAATACGGAAAACTGACCATCCTCTATCTTATTTGCCTCGTCATGTGTCTCCCCATTGTCAATGATCGTATATCCGGCTCCTATCAGCGAGACAATGACATACATACCCATGATGATAAGAAATGCAAGCGCTATGTATCTGAACAGATTCTCCTTTAGATCCCTCAGAACCCTTTTTCTCAAAACCTTCTGCATATTACAAATCCTCCAATTCTGCCGCTGGAACTCTCTCTTCGTTCTCGTACTCTTTGCTTACAAGACCATCTTTTATGAAGATAACCTTGTGCACCATATTCTTGATGGAATTGTTGTGGGTTACTATCAGCATGGTCGTTCCATACTTCTCATTTATCTCTTCAAGAAGAACAAGTATATCTCTTGAAGTCTTGGAATCAAGAGCTCCTGTCGGCTCATCACAGAGGAGAAGCTTTGGATTTTTCACAAGAGCTCTCGCTATGGCACATCTCTGCTGCTGTCCACCTGAGAGCTGTGAAGGGAACTTGTTCTGATGCTCCGTAAGTCCCAGTGTCTCGATCAGATCATCCATAGGAAGCGGATCATCGGTCAGATACTCACACACCTGTATGTTCTCTCTCACCGTGAGGTTTGGGACCAGATTGTAGAACTGGAATATGAATCCCAGATTGTCACGTCTGTAGTCCGAAAGCTGGTCGCTTGTCATTCCAAATATCTCTGTTCCGTCAACCTTTATCGAACCTGAATCCATGGTGTCAAGACCACCTATACAGTTGAGAAGTGTTGATTTACCTGAACCTGATGTTCCCTGTATGACACACATCTGTCCTTTCTCAACACCTGTGTTTATACCCTTAAGCACCTGCACATAGCTTCCGCCCTCTCCGTAGCTCTTCTTTACTCCTGACACTTCCAAATACATATTTTTTCCTCCTTTATGATGTCCTCTTTGTTCTATTTTTCATTTACTATATTTTTATAAACAGCA
>JAEDGW010000010.1 GCA_016297325.1 Coprococcus sp.
AAGGTGATAACTTTTACTAAGAGAACATTTGGGGAAGACGCTAGTTTATTTTATTTACAATATCTTTGGATATAATATTGAAAATATCAGATTGATCGTTTTATATGGCAACACCACAAAAAACGTGATATGATTTACGCGGGCAATGAAAAGCAAGATCATGCATATATCAGTGGTTCCCTAGAGGAATAATGAATATATAAGACAAGTATATAAAGAAATTATAAAGCTATCATCGGAGGACATACGAAATGGAATTATATAAAGGCAGACCAGATACAAATGAAGGACGACTTGAACGGGAGGTCAGAGTCTATGATTTCCTTGATGACCATGGCATAGACTATTGGCGGACAGATCACGCACCGGCGGACACAATGGATGTGTGCTGTGAGATAGATGCAGTTCTTGGGGCAACTATTTGCAAGAATCTGTTCTTGTGTAACAGGCAGAAGACACAGTTCTATCTGCTCATGATGCCGGGAGACAAGCCATTCAAGACAAAGGAGATCACATCACAGATAGGCAGTGCGAGACTCTCATTTGCTTCTCCTGAGGATATGGAAAAGTATCTGGATATCAGACCGGGTGCGGTCAGCGTTATGGGACTTATGAATGACCATGAAAATCATGTGCAGCTTCTTGTTGATGAGGATGTCATGAAGAGTGAGTATCTTGGATGCCATCCTTGTGTGAATACATCTAGTTTGAAGATCAAGACCGAAGACATATTTGGCAAGTACCTTGAGGAGGTTCACCATGACATGATAAAGGTTATACTTACCGGAGAATAGGAGTGATAGAGTGACAAATATTTGCAGACGTGTGCTGATCACTCTGGGTATGATCTGTGTTATGTTGAGTGGATTATGGCTACTGGCGGGCTGCGGCTTGGACGGCAAAACTGACGATAATGCAGGCAAGGACCAGGCAGTATCAAAGAACCAGACGACAGAAAAAACTGTAGATCAGACAACGGAAGAAACTGACAATCAGCAGGATGAAACAAGTGAGTATACATCACAGTCAGATCCAAGGCCGGAACATGCAGATGAAAATGTGGATACATCAAAAAGCAGCAATGCAGCAGATCAGTCAGAAGAGGACAACAAAACCATGATATACGTAGCGCTTGGAGATTCCCTCACGAAGGGATATGGACTTGCCGATGCGGAGAAGAACAGATTTTCGGCAGTGGCGGCAAAAAAGCTGAATGCAGCGGGGATAAAATGCACCGAGAGAAATTATGGTGTGAATGGACTTACAAGCAGTGAGCTTCTGGATATGATAGATGGCGGCGAGATAGGCATGCTTGATTATGCAGATGTTATCACGGTGGACATTGGAGCAAATGATGTTCTCCATGCAGCGGATGATCTGATCTACACAAATCTTGCAGGAAATACATTGTCGGAGGATGATTATGCCGCTGTATGTGCAGATGAGGAACAAAGCCTTGCGCAGTGCAAAGAGAACACAGAGGCTATCATCAAGGCTCTTAGAGAGAAGAACGACCATGCCCAGATAATCATGTTCACTATTTATAATCCATATAGAAATGTAAATCTGGATCTGGCAGTCGAGGGCGAGAATCACACACTCTCGGGTTTTACAGATGATCTGGTTAAAAGGCTGAATGAGAATATAAAGGATATAGCCGAGGCGCAGGGCTGTGAAGTTGGCGATTGGTACACGGCATTTGAGATCAATCCAAATAACCTTGTGAATGCGTCATATGGCGAGGGCGTGACCACCAACTTTGACATACACCCGAACAAGGATGGACATGCAGTCATGGGCGAGGTGTGTTATCAGGCTATAAAGAAAGGGTAAATGATGGCGGAGCGAAAGAACAACAGAAAAAAGTACGATGTGACAGGTGCCTCAAACCATGCAAAATTTGGCGGCAAAAAGCAGGGGCGCAGCCAAGGGGCAAAATTCAAGCCAAATCATGACAGTAAGTGTCCGGTGTCCCATCTGTGTGGAGGGTGTCAGTATGTGGATATCCCTTATGAAAAACAGCTTTCCGAGAAGCAGAAATACATTGACGATCTGCTCGGAAAATTTGGCCCGGTTGACAAGATCATAGGTATGGAGGATCCGTATCATTACAGGAACAAAGTTACAGCGTCGTTCAGGCGGATGAAGAGTGGCGAGATAATATCCGGGGTATACGAAGAGGGCACGCACAATGTGCTCCCTGTGGAGGCATGTTATGTGGAGGATCAGAAGGCCGGTGAGATCATCAGGACATTTGCAAAGCTTATCAGATCCTTCAAACTTCAGATATACAATGAGGATATCGGCACAGGACTGATAAGGCATCTTCAGATAAGGGTTGGCAGAAAGACAGGTCAGATCATGGTGATCATTGTAACTGCATCCCCTGTATTTCCATCAAAAAAGAATCTGGCAAAGGCTCTTGTGGGCGAGCATCCTGAGATAACCACTGTTGTCCAGAATATAAATATGAAGGATACCAGTATGGTCATAGGCGACAGAAATCAGGTCATCTATGGCAAAGGTTATATAGAGGATATTCTGTGCGGCAAACGATTCCGCATATCACCGGGCAGCTTTTATCAGGTGAACCCGGTGCAGACGGAGGTTCTGTATGGTCGTGCCATAAAATACGCTGATCTCAAGAAAAAGGAGACTGTGATCGATGCATATTGCGGCATTGGTACGATAGGTATAGCAGCCTGTGACCGCGCAAAGAAGGTCATCGGTGTGGAATTGAATGAGGCAGCGGTGCATGATGCGCGGATAAATGTGAAGATGAATAATATTCAGAATGTGGATATATATAGCAATGATGCCGGTAGATTTATGGTTGACGTAGCAGACGAGGGGGATGATATAGACGTTGTATTTATGGATCCGCCGAGATCTGGAAGCACAGAGGAGTTCATGTCATCTGTAATAACCCTGTCACCGAAGCGGGTGGTGTATATATCATGTGGACCTGAAAGTCTTGCAAGAGATCTGACATACATGACAAAGCATGGCTATCAGGTGATCCGTATGACACCTGTTGATATGTTCCCGCTCACCAGAGGAGTAGAGGTCTGTACTCTTCTTACCAGAGCAAATGCTGTGAAGTATTGAGAGTAAGACCGAAAACTTCCATCAGGTTTGCTATGCTGTGTTATTTCTGAGATATAACCTTAGGTGTGCGCATACGGTGCACACCTTTTTTTATCAGTACGAACAGTGCAGCCGTTATAAGGATGAATCCGGCTCTCATCACGGTTATGAAAAGTGCTCCCTTTGTTGAAGGAAGTGCGATATAGTTCAGAGCGATTTCTTTCATTATCTTCAGAGCCTGTACATCCATTGCGTGTATTGCGTAGATGTAGATGGAATTCTTGCCGCACCATATAAGGAATCTGCCCGCAACCGGGATTTTTTCAATAAGCTTTGAGAACTGTACTATAAAGTAAGTTCCGCATACAGCTCCCAGAAAAGCGTGCATTCCAGGGTACGAATTGGCGTGCATTCCGACGGTGTGGAAAAGAATTGCACTCAGCCACAGACAGGCAGCGATCACGATCATCGGCCAGGTCAGTTCGGAAGGCTTTTTCTCAAGAATCTCTTTCTTTCTCATCATATGTCCCACATAGTAGAACACAAGACCGCCCATTGCAGGCTGCAGAGAAAATGGAAGCCATACAGAATCGTTCAGACCAAATGTTGTAAGTCCGATAAGTATAACCATGAGTCCGAGAGATATATTATATTTCTTGGAGAAATTGTTCAGACATATATACACTATCTGGCAGAAGAACAGTGCGATGAGGAACCATGACATACCGACAATTTTGAGGTGTGGTATCATGCATAGTTTTGTCTTGTCTGAAGCTCCATTTGCATATATGAGTGATATGATAAATGTTTTTAATCCCTTTGATGTAAAACCATATACTGCGATTTTGATAATGTATTTTATTACGTTGATAATGAGATAAGGTATGAGGAGCTGCTTTGCTTTTTTCAGGATCGCCGGTCCAACAGCCACGTTGTCTTCCTTGGCAAACCAGCCCGAGAGAATGAAGAACAATGGCATATGGAAAGAATATATGAACTGAACCAATATATTATCAGTGTCATAAGCAGAAAATGTGTGTCCTATGATAACACATAGTATTGCGATACCCTTTGCCAGATCTATATAGTTGATTCGTTTTGATGCAGCCATCGTTTCTCTCCCATAAATTGTAAAATTATTGCATGAAACACATACAATTTGATTGTAGCCTAACAAGGATAATTTTACAAGGAAACATTTGAGGTAAAAATGTAAGCCGGATTCCACAGCAATGGATCCGGCTTTAGTAAATAAAATGAATGTTATAAGTTATTATTACAGATACTTCACAAGCTCATCTATGATCGGCGCATAGTGCTCGCCACAAAGACCGTAGTCCTTCTCTTTGTAGTTCCATGCGGCACGACCGATTCCGTGCTTCTCAAATACAGAATGAATGTCCTTGAACCAGTTCAGAGTTCCGTCAAGTGGAGCCTGATCGATCACGCCATACTCACCGCAGTACATAAGGCCATCTCTGTCTTCAACGGCCTTGATGCCGTCGAGGAACATTCTTTCGAACAAATCAGGTCCGATGGAGTTAAGACCAAGGCTGGTCTCGGTGATGGCTCCATGCATACAGCCTTCGATCTGACGGGATTTCTCCATGTAATCATTGAAGTTACCTGGATATTCGATATGGAAATCGGAAGGCATTCCTGTTACCCAGTAAGCAGACTGGTGGGTAAATACCATTGGCTCGTAACAGTGAAAATTGTAAACTATGTTCTCATCGTTGTGATGAGGGAGAAGTTTTATAGAGGTAACAGCATTGTAGCCAACACCACCGAGCAGGATCTTGGCAGTAGGTGCTTTCGCACGGATGATCTCGATGCATTTGCTTGATATCTCGTTCCATTCGTTTACAACTGTTGGGCTTACTACCTCGTTCAGCGGCTCGAACATCATTATGTCAGCATCCTTTGCGTATCTGTCTATAAGCTTTCTCCACATTCCGTAGAATCTTTCCTGAAGAGGTTTCTCATGGAAGAATTCAAGAAGATGAGCTTCATCATCGAATATATATCCGTATGTCTTGTGCAGGTCAAGAACCAAGTTAAGCTTGTACTTTCTGCACCACTCAATACACGAGTCAATGTAAGCGTAGCCGCCTTCCTTGTCACTTCCATCCTCATTTTCGAAATTATCGTAGTCGATCGGGAGACGGACATGGTCAAGTCCCCACGATGCTATTCTCTCAATATCTTTCTCTGTGATAAATGTGTCAAGGTGTTCCTTGTCGAGTGGTCCCTGCGACAGCCATCCACCTAAGTTTATGCCCTTCTTGAATCCTTCTAAAGTTCTCATAATCTGTAACCTCCTATGAAATAATAAATATATACTGCACTCATATGAATGCTCATGAGTGCTTGTCAGTTCCGTTTTCTGTGACTTTATATTAGCATTTGCACTAAAATATAAATACAATAAATGTGTCATTTATATAATGGATGTGGTATAGTTAGATAAGTATATCAGCAGAAAGGCGGGCGGATCATGAACATATCGGACGAGATAGTAAAACAGCAGTTTGTCCAGAGAGAATACGGACTGGCACATCCCACATATGACAGTGAGCTTGATTTTTATCAACTTGTGAGCAGCGGGGATGTGAAAACTTTGTCTGGAATGCTGCTGACAGGCGAGGAGGATGAGGCTGTTCTTGCGGCAAGGGGAATATTGTCACAGGACAAGATATGTAACCAGAGATACCATGAGATAGTGCTTGTGGCAATGATATCAAGATTCTGCATAGAAGAGGGTATGGAGGAGATGGAGAGTTACAATCTCAGTGACTTCTATATTAATAAGCTGGATAAGGCTCAGACAAAGCGACAGATTATAGAGGTGCATAATCAGCTGATCATAGACTATGCCAGACGGATGAAAAAGGTGAAAAAGAAAGCTGCTATATCACCACACTGTGTAAGGGCTATGGACTATGTGTATGATCATCTGCATGAAAGAATAGAAATTACTGAGATTGCAGAATTTGTGGGTGTGGAACGGTCGTATCTGAGCAAACTATTTCATAAGGAAGTGGGGCAGACCATCTCAGAATATATCATGGAGAAGAAACTTCAGACGGCAAGGAATATGCTGCTTTACTCGGATTTTTCCTGCACAGAGATCTCCCAGTATCTTGCATTTGCCAGTGGAAGTTATTTTGCCAGATGCTTCAAGGACAAATACGGGGCGACACCCAATTCGTACCGCAGGACAAATTACAGAAAACATTGGAAAGAGGCGAAATCATAGGTTTGTAATGGCCTGGCATAATTGACAAGCAATGTCAAAGGTTGTAGAATTACATGAGTTTTGTATGTAACAGGTTTTCGTGAGAAAAACTGATAAATGATAAGGAGAATGAATAGCTATGTCATCTTTTAGATTTCATGTGGCTCTCGCAGCCGCCAAACTGAGCAAGGGACTCATCCAGCTTCTGGGTAGGAATGGTACCCACACACCTGGAGTTATCGCCCTGAAGATATGTCCGGATTTCCTGGCACAGGCGCCAAAGGCACCGCTCACTATATGTGTCACTGGAACAAATGGTAAGACCACTTGCAGTAATCTGATAACAGATGTTCTGGAGAAGGACGGAAGAAGAGTTGTCAGCAACAGAACAGGTTCCAATATCGTCCCTGGCTGTACGACAAATGTCATCAACAGCCTTACATTTACGGGAAAGGTCAGAGTTGACGCCACTGTATTTGAGGTGGACGAGCGTGCTTCAAGACTGATACTTCCATATGTGAAGCCGGATTATCTTGTTGTAACAGGACTTTTCAGAGATTCACTCAAGAGAAATGCTCACCCTGATTATATTTTCAGTGTCATAGATACCTACTGCCCTGATTCAGCAAAGGTTATCCTGAATGCGGACGAGCTCTGCTCAAGCATGCTGAAGAAGAACAGCTACAGAGTGTTCTATGGAATCGGCAAGCAGCCGGATGACAAGACTGAGCCATATAACCTTATCGCAGATTACCAGATCTGCCCTAACTGCGGCGAGAAGCTGAAGTACAATTACCTCAGATACCATCACATCGGTGATGTGGTATGTCCGAAGTGTGGACTTCACTCCCCGGACAAGAAGTATCTGGCAACCGACATAGACAGAGAGAAGATGACAATTACTATACAGGAGGGAGACAAGAAGACAGTTTATCCACTGATCCACACAGCTCTCTTCAATATATATAATGAAGTTACAGTTATATCAGCACTGCGTGAGATCGGTCTCTCGGCTGATAGAGTAAAAGAACTCATGGGACAGATCCACATACCGGATTCCCGTCACAACGAGACCACAGTGAATGGCGTTACAGTAATCCAGGCACTCTCGAAGGGACAGAGTGCGGTTTCCTCATCCAGAACATTTGAGTATGTGGCAAATGAGGAGGGCAGGAAGGCTATCCTCCTTGCGATGGACGATCTTGAGGACAGACAGAAGAGTATAGAGTTCTCAGGCTGGATATACGATCTGGAGTATGAGCAGTTCAACAGGGATGATGTTGTACAGGTCATCTGTACTGGACCTAGATGCTACGACCACAAGGTGAGATGTCTGCTGGCTGGTATCCCTGAGGAGAAGATACTCACAAATCTCAGCGAGGTTGCAGCGGCAGATGATGTGACTATAGATGGCGTTGACAGAATATACATCCTGTATGACTGTGAGAACTATGGAATGTCATGTGAGATGAAGAAGAAGATAATCAAGAGACTGGAGGGTGACAAATAATGAAGATTGAGATTTTATATCCGGAAATATGTACACTCTACGGTGACAAGGGAAATACAATGTATCTGCAGAAATGCCTGCCTGATGCAGAATTTGTGACAACAGGACTTAATGAGAAACCTCTCTTTCTGAGAGAGAACATCGATATGGTATATATGTGCTCCATGAGTGAGAAGAGCCAGGAACTCGTGCTTGACAGACTTATGCAGTACAAGGATGATATCGCAGCATGCATGAAGGATGGCAAGGCGCTTTTCCTTCTGGTCGGCAATTCCATGGAACTCCTCGGTGATTATATCAAGAGAGAGGATGGAACCAGAGTTACAGGACTTGGAGTTGTTCCTGGAATGTACTCAGTCCGCCAGGCTCCGAATCGTTTCAACACGCTCATCAAGGCGAAGTTCAACGATATGACACTTATCGGTTACACTAGCCGGTTTGCCCATACCTACGGAATACCAGAGGATATGACATTCTGCAAGGTGGAGATCGGACAGGGTAGCAATCCTGATACCATGAATGAGGGAATCTGCAAGAACAGAGTCATTGCAACATATATCCATGGACCACTGCTCATTCAGAATCCTGATTTTGTGCATTATCTGCTTGAGAGACTGGATGCTCCTATGAAGGAGATACCATTTGAGGCAGCAATGAGAAAGGCATATGATGTGAAGCTGGCTGAGTATGGCAAGCCGGATCTGGAGCTGTCATAGAAAAAATGGGACAGTCGCACTAACCACTTAGTGCGATTGTCCCATTTCCTATTTTGAAGAAGCTGGAAGAGCTGTTATAATTTCCTTGACTTTGCCTTCTTCAACTCCCAGTCTTTCGCTTATTTCATGAACAGAAAGCTGCATTTCATTATAATAAATTTCAATTTTGCCTTCAATCTTGCCCTCATTTTTTATTACCTGGCTTGCATTACACATTTTTCCACGCTCCTTCTATCCCTGATCCACTTGTATAGTACATCTCTTCTTTTCTAGTACCATACCTGCCGTCAGGTCGAAGTATCAATGTGTCCTCAAATAGTATTGGTCGCTTGAGATAGCTGAGATTAGATAAAACATCTGACAGTACATAAAAAATTCTCATGTACTCTTCTATCTTCTGTAAATCGTCTGGATTTGTCTCATCGTATACTACTTCGGACATGTCTTCATATTCCTTATATCCAGTTTCGTCCATCATTTCCGAAATCTGCACCCTAAGATCTTCCATCTCTCCATTAAGTTTTTTTAATTCTATCACATTCTCCTCCTATTTTGTTGCTCCGCACTTGCTGCAAACATAACCACTTATATACTTGGTTGTCTGATTTTCATATTTGGCCGGATGATGAATTGTTTTTACCTTAACCGGTTTACTTATTGAACTCGCACCTTCATGAATTGTCATTCCAAGTTCTTCGTCATAATACTCCTCACCACAATAGCTTATGTGATAGGAATCCCCATAAACATCTTTGCCACAATATGTACAAAATGGGTGCTCCTCATACACATCTTCATCCCAAGCATCTTCAACCAGCACCTTTTCTGTCTTAGTGTCATACTGGGCTACCCAGTTGTGTGAACACTCGGTGGTTTTCTCCCTTGTAGTGGTCTCTGTTGTAGTCTGTTCCCTAGTGGTTGGCTGCTCTCTGGTTGTTGTCTCAGTTGTCGGCTGCTCTCTGGTGGTGGACTGTGCCTCTGTCGTAGTCTGTTCCCTGGTTGAGACCTGTTCTCCAGTGGTTGTCTTCTCCCCAGTTGTTACCTCCACCTTGGTCGTGACCTTTCCTGGCTTATCAGCCTTAGTCGTCTCCGCTTTTTCTGACGCAACCCTGGTAGCCTTTTCCGTTGTGGATTTCGTCCCCTTGGTTGTGTTCTTGGCCGCCTGAGTTGTCCTTCCCTCAGTCGCCACTGCTGCTCTCTCGGTTGTGTTGTCCCCCTGATGGTTATTTCTGCCGCTCATCGAGGGGAGGAGCAGGATCAAACTGGTGCTGATTACCAGAAAAGCAAGACAAATCAGAACGATAATGGCAATTTTCTTATTTCTGTCTTCATTATTTTTTCCGTTGTTATTCATAAAAATCCCTCCAGATGTAACACCTAACTTCATAAGCAAATTTATCATAACATGAATATACAAAAAGTAAATAGAATAGGAGAATATAGTAAAAAAAGACACCAACAAATAAAGTTGGCAATTGATTTTATGATTCTATAGAGAATGATGGTAAGGGTTGTCATATTAAGGTCTGACAGGTTGGTTGAGAAAATAAACAATGAGGACATGAAAAGAATGGCACAAAACTATCCAATTTGTATAGTTATGTAAACCTATTGAAAAGCAAGAGATAGTATGTCACAATACAGATGTTGCCACCCCTAGACTGGCAAGGAAAGGGGGGAGTTGAATGACACTACTGATATCTCTTGCTTATTCATTTGTGGTTTCTGTCATAGCAGGTATAGTGGCTTACTATATCTGCAAGTGGCTGGACAGAGACAAGTAGGTTAGGCAACCAGCACAAAAGCGTAGTTCCACTTTGCAAAAACGGAATAGAAAACCCTAGAGGTCGCAGCCTCTAGGGTTTTCGTTTTAGGTTGAATGACCTAATATCTCTTGTCTGCCGACATTATATCATATGATTTATGCCTGCGCAATATTCATTTTCCCTGCAATAATAAGCAATAAATTCATAAAGAATACAAGCACAAAACTATCCAATTTGTATAGTTATGTAAACCTATTGAAAAGCGAAAGATATTATGTCACAATACAGATGTTGCCACCCCTAGACTGGCAAGGAAAGGGGGGAGCGCAGTGTCCAAATTTCTTGTTTCATTTTTAATTTCTGTCGTGGCAAGTATAGTAGCCTACTATATTTGCAAGTGGCTGGATGGAGATAAGTAAGTGGTAATCAGCCCAAGGTGTACGTCGCCTTTGAAAGACGGAGAAAACCCCAGTAGTTGGCGCTACTGGGGTTTTCGTTATGCTTTTGGGAAAGCATGTGTCAAAACTTCTTGTTTCTATTGCCTGTCAACATTATATCATATGATTTCAACCTCCGCAATATTCATCCCCCCACATCTTAATGTTTTTTCAGATGTATCCACCCCTGCAAAAGTAGTATAATGACATCATGAGACAAAAAAAGTGAAGTGTGAAGCGGCATTTGTTTTCAGAAAATGGGGTATATTATTCATAAAAACAAATGAAAAGACAACATGAAAGGAGTGGGTTACATGTTAAAGGATTGGAACAGACCGGAGCGTCCATCGGATGAGGAGATAGACACACGGTTAAAGATTGCCAGAGAGAATCTGACACGCAATCAGATCAAGGTTAAGGAAGGCAAGATTCCTGTATTTGTCATACTTGAAGGCTGGGGCGCCGCAGGCAAGGGAAGCCTTGTGGGAAGGATCATCAAGAATATGGATCCAAGATTTTTCAAGGTTGAGTCTGTGAAGTATTCTACGGATGACGAGAAGAGAAGACCATTTTTGTACAAGTATTTTACAAGAATACCGGAACAGGGTGAGTTCGTATTTCTTGATGGTGGCTGGATGCGTGACATCGTAGGTGGCAGGATGTCCGGGGAGCTTTCAGATAAGGAATACAGGAAAAGGGTGGACAGCACCAAGAGATTTGAGAGGAGCCTGGCAGACAACGGTTATCTCGTCATGAAGTTCTTCCTTCATATCGATGAGCATGAGCAGAAGAAGCGGCTTGAGGCACTTTTGGCTGACGACACGACAAAGTGGAGGGTGTCGAAGCACGACCTGAAGCAGAACAAGAAATATGACAAGAATCTTGAAGCGTTTGACAGCTTCATGTATGACACCAATCTGTCAAATGCTCCATGGTACATGATAGACGCAAAGGAGAGAAAATGGGCTGAACTGCAGATCCTTGATATCATCAATCAGGGCATAGAGACGGCATTGCTCAATCAGGGGCACGCTGCGCCGATATTACAGAATACATTTGCACTCAAGAAGATCCCGAAGCTTTCCGAGGTGTCTCTTGACAAGAAACTTACAGATGAGGAGTACAAAGAGGAACTTGACAAATTGCAGAAGAAACTCGGCAGACTCCACAACGAACTTTACCAGAAGAAGATACCGGTCATCATAGGCTATGAGGGCTGGGATGCAGCTGGCAAGGGCGGAAATATCAAGAGGATAACGGAGGCACTTGATGCCAGAGGTTATGTGGTAAATCCTATAGCAAGCCCTGAGCCTCATGAGAAAGCAAGGCATTTCCTGTGGAGATTCTGGACAAGACTTCCAAAGTCAGGACATGTGGCGATATTTGACAGAACCTGGTATGGCAGGGTCATGGTTGAGAGACTTGAGGGCTTCTGTTCGGAAAATGACTGGCAGCGTGCATACAACGAGATAAATGAATTCGAGAAGGAGCTGAATGACTGGGGCGCCATTGTCATCAAATTCTGGGTTCAGATAGACAAAGATACGCAGCTTGAGAGATTCACTCTCAGACAGAACACACCTGAGAAACGCTGGAAGATCACGGACGAGGACTGGCGCAACCGTGACAAATGGGACAGCTACGAGGTGGCAGTGGATGAGATGCTGGAAAAGACGAACACCAGCTTTGCTCCTTGGCATATATTGGAGTCAAATGACAAGAAGTATGCCAGAATAAAAGCGTTAAAGATTGTTATCAAGGCGATAGAGGATAAACTGGAGCAGGTTGAAAAGAACTAAAAATGCATATAGGACTGAGAGTCCATGCTGTAAATAGAACACACATAAGGCGGTGATACACAACAGAAATATCACCGCCTTTTTCAAAAAGGGTTTAAGGAAGGAAAAGGTTATTACCAGGTTTAATTATTTTCCTTGATGATGGAAACCCCAAGCGGAGTAAGTTCCAGACTTCCATCAATGAAAATATTTGTCTGAATGTCTTTTCCGTGAACTTCAGATATGGTCTGAGGTTCATTGGTGTTGTTCAGGTAGAAACCATATGAGGTTCCGTCATCCGCATATCTGCAGTGGTACTGGACTCCGTCAGGGAGCTGCTTTGTGGCAATGCCGGCAGTAACCAGCATTTTCTCCATGATCTCACCAAGTTTGCTGTAATCTATTCTTGCAGCTACGTAGTAGGCTTTGCCTTTGCCGTAGCTGTTCACTGTCACTGCTGCATTTCCTGCATAGAAATCTGAATCGTAGGTTCCAAGAACATCCGCTGTTCCAACTCTGAGGATCTCAGCATAATCGCAAAGTCCGCAGGAGCTGCCGTCTGTGAAACTTACGCTGTTTCTGTCGGATGGGTACAGGGTGTCGATCTCCTCACTGATGATTCCGAATACATCTGCAAGTCCATTTCCCGGAAATCCGCCCAGGATACAGAGCTGATCCTTGTCAACATAGCCGGTGAAGTATGTGGCCAGAAGCTGTCCGCCTCTCTTTACAAATGAAGCGAGAGACTCGGCTGCGCCATCCCTCAGCATGTAGAGCATAGGTGCCACTACAACATCGTAATCGTCAAGTGGTTCATCTGATGCGATGACGTCCACATCAACGCCGCGCTTAGTCAGTTCCTTGTATACAGACATGCATGTCTCAGGATATTTCTTTGATTCCTGGCCAAGAGCCTTTACATCATCTATAGCCCACATGTTGTCCCAGTCGAACAGCAGTGCAACCTTTGATCTGATGAGTGTGCCGGTTATCTCGGAGAGTCCGTCAAGCTCTGCACCGAGAGCTGCAACCTCCTTGAATATCCTGGTGTCATTTGTTCCGAGATGGTCTACAACAGCCCCGTGGTACTGTTCAAATGAGCCTCTGCCCTTTCTCCACTGGAAGTACTGGACTGTATCAGCACCGCAGGCTATCGCATTGTATGAGAACAGCCTGTGAATGCCAGGTCTTTTCAGCTTGTTGTAGGGATGCCAGTTCACAAGCCCCGGAGCGCTCTCCATGAGCATGAAAGGCTTGTCCTTTTTCATGGATCTCATAACTGCGTGATCAAAAGTGTTCTGTCCCATGACATCTGCAAGACTTTCATAGTCGTTGTGGAATCTAGGGTACGAATCCCATGAGATCACATCGAGCTCCTTTGCCATCGGTCTGTAATCAAGGCCGTCGTAGAGCTGCATGAAATTGGTTGTTATAGGTATGTCAGGAGTGAGCTCCCGGAGGAGTTTTATCTCTGACTTCATGTAATCGTTCATATTCCGTGTGGTGAATCTCTTCCATTCGAGATTCAGTCCCATGATGCTGAAATCGCCATTTTTATAAGGTGGCTCGATCTGTGAGAAATCATTATATGAGTGGCTCCAGAATGTTGTCCACCATGCCTTGTTCAGCTTGTCTATATCATGGTCGAATTTCTCAGCGAGATAATTCTGGAATCTCTTCACACAGAGGCGGCAGTAGCACTCACCGCCCAGCTCATTTGACACGTGCCACATGATGAGTCCCGGATGGTTTCCGACATGGGCGTGGAGCTGTCGGATGATATTGTCGACCTTCTCTCTGTAGATAGGTGAGCTCATGCAGTGATTCTCACGGACACCCTGATGTTCCCTGACATCATATGAATCCACACGTCTGATCTCCGGATATTTCTGGGCCATCCATGCAGGCTTGCCGCCGGATGGTGTGGCGAGAACTGTGTAAATTCCAGCATTGTACAGGTTGTCCATAACTTCCTTCAGCCAGTCAAAATGATACTCCCCTTCAACGGGTTCATAAGCTGACCAGGAGAAAACGCCGAGAGTAGCGGAGGTCATTCCGGCCTCTTTCATCATCTCGATATCCTTTGCCAGGATATCAGAGCGGTCCAGCCACTGTTCTGCGTTGTAATCACCGCCGTGTAATATTCCATTTATCTGTGGAAAGAGCTTATTCTTGTTCATCTATTGTATGTAACCTCCTGTGAGTAAGGGTAATGTCTAAATAACTACTTATATAATAATACAAAGTGCGCAAGCGGTTGCACAACTTACGATTAAAAGGTAGCATAGATAGACAAATAATTCAATGGCAAATTGATAAAACTTTAAAATTTATGCAAAATACACAAATTAAATAATTGTGTGATGAATAGAAAATCAATCCCCTCACATGAATAAAAATGGCTTAAAACAAGAGAAATTTGCCGCGCCAGGGCTGCGAAATATAATTGCTCAAAGTTGCGCACTTTGTCAATTCCTACAAGATGTGTAAAAGTGGAGTAAACAGCTATCGAAGAAGGCCGAAAATCTATATAATAATAAGTAATTGAGGGATGAACGGACGGAGAAAATGTGAAAAGGAGGAGTTACATGCGAAGAAAAATAAAAATGTATAAAGTGGCGGCAAGCGATACAAAACCGGCGTGGGTCAGGAGATTTGGCAGGAGGATTTGTACTTGCGCTTTGGCGGTTTCAGCGGCTGCGGCACTGCTCGCCGGCGGGCAGATTAAAGCATTTGCATCTGAGCAGGTGCAGGTGAGTTCGGGTGAGGGGCATGGTACAGTATGGTATGATGATCTGAATGATACGCTGCAAAAGGGAGGACTTGGAGTTGTCACCACACAGTCAGATGGCACAGCTTCGCTGGCATCCACATATGATTCGGCAGCCTTGGAAGAGCGCATCGTCAGTGGGATCAAGGCGTGGGAGACGAGTATAGATGTATCTGGCCTTGGCCTGACAAGGGATGACATTACTAATGGGGCGGTAAGAGATATTATCAATTCCCATCCAGAGTTTATTGGACTTTCCGGAGGGTATAGATATTGGACATCGGGTACTTCGGTCACTGCGATAGATTTTACATATCTGGAAAATGCCAGGGCGGATCAGCAGGCACTTGATGCAGCTCTTAAGGATCTGGATAGCAGGATAGACATCAGCAAAATGACGGATGAGGAGATAGTTCTCGCATACCATGAGTATCTCACATCCACGGCCTCATATGCATATGATGCATACCTTTCAAATAGCCTGGGAAGCAACCACGAATACGATATGTATGGCGCACTGATCAATCACAGTGTTGTATGTCAGGGATATTCTGAGACGATGTTTTATCTGCTTAAGAAGGCTGGGCTTTCTTGTGCGATCGCATCAAGCAGCAACATCAATCACGCATGGAATATAGTTAAGCTTCATGGAAAGTGGTATCACATAGATGCAACCTGGGATGATCCTGTGTGGGACATGCCGGGAAGGTCATATCACAATTATTTCCTTGTGAGCTTTGCGACTATGAATGCACTGACAGATCCAAAAGAAACCGGTGTGGACAGAACTGACATGACATTGAGCGCACAGTGGGGCGACACATATACGACGGCGACAGATACGTCCTATGAGAGCGGCCGGTTTTGGAATGGAATAACTAAGGCGATGTTTTACAAGGATGGTTACTGGTATAGCATAAGCGAGGGAAGTTCTAAAACAGACTTCAATATAAATAAGTATCAGTATTCCACAAACAAAAACAAGGTATTGTATTCAGGAACTGCAAAATGGACGACTCCGGATGGCAGATATTACTCAGGAGTTTACAGTTCGATATATCTTCAGGACAACAATCTGTATTTCACGACTCCGGACAGCCTGAACAAGATAGATTTGACAGCATCAACGGTAAATCCTGTAGAGCTTGTGAATATACGGACAAAGTATAACAGTGCAACAGGGAACAATTTGTATGCATTTGGAATGCAGTATGGTAAGCTGGTGTACTTTATAGCGGATACCCCAAATGTTACAAAGACTAAGGATTCCAGTGACTCTACAAAATACACAAAGAACTATGAGGAATACACATTTGACATATGTATAAACCATGTATGGAATGATGGAGTCGTGACAAAGGAGCCAACGTACACAGAGACGGGAATAAAGATGTATACCTGTAAAAACTGCGGAACAACAAAGACTGGAACGATAGAGAAGCTTATATGTACAAGCCATGTATGGGATGACGGTGTTGTAATCACAGAACCAACCTACAGGGCAGAGGGGGCAAAGCTGTATACCTGCAAGAACTGTGAAACGACCAGGACGGAAGCCGTAGCAAAACTTCCACTGGAGAAGATCACTGCAAAGGCTGCAATTACGGCATCAGGTGTGAAGCTTACCTGGAACAAGGAGAGTCATGCGGATGGTTACTATGTATATAGAAAGAATGGCAGCCTGTCATACAAGCTGATAAAAAAGATTGGAAATGCTGACACTCTTGCTTACATTGACAGTTCTGCCGTGAGTGGCACAACATATACATATATGGTGAGAGCTTACGTGGGTCAGGAAATAGGCGATGGAACAGAGGCGGGGCTTTGTTATATTGGACGTGCGGCGGCGAAGACTGCAAATGCCGCTTCAGGAGTAAAGATCACGTGGAACAAAGTCGGTGGCGTCAGCGGATACATTGTATACAGAAGAACTACAACTGGAAGCTGGACCAGAATAAAGGTTGTAAGTGCGGGCGTATTGTCGTATATTGATACACAGGCGGTTTCAGGTGTCAGATATGTGTATGCTGTGAAGCCTTATAGGGGTAAGGTGACAGGTACATTTGTGACAAGTGCGATAACAAGATTGAAGGCGCCTACAGTAAAAGCGGCGGTTGCCACAAGAGGAATAAAATTGACATGGACAAAGGCGGCAGGCGCGGCAAAATATAAAGTATATAGAAAAACTGTATCAGGGAATTGGACAGTGATAAAGACAGTCACTGGCAGCGTGCGCACAGTAACGGACAGCACAGCCAGAAAAGGTGTTACATATTACTACACTGTAAAGTCTGTGAGTGGAACATCAGTCAGCACTGCTGCGGTTTCCTGTAAAGCAAAGAGATAGTTTTACATATGTACTGGAAGGGAGATTTTATTGAAGATTAAAAAGGAAGTTTATATGTCAGGGGAGTTTTCAGGGAAGAGAAGCTTACTTACGGGGGTAAAGAGATTTGTCTGCAGAGGTGCAGTGGCTGGATTGTTGGCGGCTCTTTTGGTGACGGGAGGCCGTGTTCAGGCATTTGCAGAAGATGGGGCATATTCTGATGAGAAAAATGCGATTGATACCACAGAGGTTTCAGATGACAACCAGATTTCGGAGCAGGATCAGGTAGAAGAGGTGATGGACACTTCAGAGATACTGCAGTTTGGCGGCCTGCCTAAGGAGGACGTTCAGGATGAGGATGTCGCATCGGTTGCATCCGTAAGTCAGGCGCAGATGGAGAAAACACTTGTAGCATCTCTGAGCAGCTTCAAGCACACGATCGATGTGCGCAGCTGGGGGCTCACCACAAGCAATGTCGCTTCTGTTGTCGGCAAGATAGTCAATGCCCATCCAGAGCTTGTGTACGTTGCAAAATATGGATATATGCGCAATATTTACACGGGTAAGGTCACATCGCTGAAGATCACATATAAGCCAAATGCGGCTACGGAGAAGAAACAGCTTGCAGCGGCTATAGCGAAGGTGAACAGACAGGTGAAGATATCCGGGATGAAGCCCGCAGAGATAGTCCTCGCATATCATGAATACATCACATCGACGATAGAATATGATACAAGTACCCCTGCCGGATACAGTCAGGTTACAGGCCGTGATCATATGTATGATATGTATGGAGTGCTTGTGAAGAAGAAAGCAGTATGTCAGGGATATGCCGAAACCATGTGGTATTTCTTAAGAAAGGCAGGTATCCCATGTGGTATAGCTACGAGTACATACATAAACCATGCGTGGAACGTTGTCTACATAGATGGCAAATGGTATCACGTCGATGCAACCTGGGATGACCCTGTTCCAAATCTTCCGGGCCAGTCATTCCACAAGTATTTCCTGATAAGTATGAATACTCTCAACAAGCTGACAAAGCTTTCGAGCAGTTCATATTCACTTGGAAGATATGATACCAGCGTGTCAAATGTGTGGAGAGGCCGTTATCGCAATGACAATGACAAACGGTTCGAGACCGGGCAGTTCTGGAATGCAGTAAACAAGGTCATATATTATAGAAACGGTTATTGGTACAGCATAAAGCAGGCTGCCAGCTCAACCACTTACAAGATAAACAAGACCAACTTCAAGACGGGTGTCACAAAGGCGATATTTACAGGTTATGCAGACTGGATAGGACCGGATGGCTACACATCACTTGGAAAGCAGTATGGCTCATTATTCCTGGCGCAGGAGATGCTGTATTTTACGACTCCGAGATATGTGGGCAGGATTGATCTGGATGCATCAAGCGTTAGCGCATATGCAGTATATGATATAAGATCCGTCTATGACACGGAGGGCATAAATATATACGCCATGGGATATGACGGAAATGGAGATATAGTCTTCTGGGTATCCTACGACCCGGCGTGTTCAGTAAAGAACAGCTATCTGCTCAATGCGTGTATGGCTCATAGCTGGAGTACCAGCGAGCTGATAAAGAAGCCTACATATACGAGCACCGGAATACGCAGATATACATGTTCTAAGTGTGGATATATCAAGAATAAGACTATTCCAAAGCTCAAGCTGGCAAATGTTACCGTAAAGACCCAGAACATTGCAAATGGTGTAAAACTCAGTTGGAACAGTGTGTCCGGAGCTACAGGATACAAAGTATACAGAAAGATCGGACGAAACAGCTATAGGCTGATAAGAACGATACAGTCATCAAAAGTGCTGACTATGACAAACAGTGGACTTGCAAGTGGAACACATTATACATATGTAGTAAAGGCGTTCAACAAATATACCACAGGTACAGGTACTGCCGGAACCCAGTATTATATAGCGGATACAAAGGTGAGTGCAAAGAATGCTTCTACCGGAATACTTGTTACATGGAAGAGTGTAAAGGGTGTTGACGGATATATGGTTTACCGCAGGACATCTTCAGGCAAATACAGATGTATCAAGAAGCTTAAGGCAGGCACTGTCAGATATACAGACAGAAGTGTTTCATCAGGTGTAAGATATGCGTACTTTGTAAAACCTTACAAGGGCAAAGTTACCGGCGCATATTCCAAGCAGGCTGTCTGGTGTCTCAAAAGAGCAAATGTGGGACTTAGAACGACGAGTGACGGCGTTCGTGTTGTGTGGTCAAAGATAACCGGCGCAGACTCATATAAGATATACAGAAAAACTGCATCAGGAAATTACAGAGTAGTGAAGACGATCAATAGCGGAAGCACAACCGGATGGACAGACAGAAATGCCAAGAAAGGAGTTTCGTATACATATACTGTAAAGTCTATGAGAAACGGCAGTGAGAGTGCAGCTGCAGCGGGCAAGACGATCAAGAGATAGGAATATAGCCACAACGTATTCTTTGATCCTGGCAGATTATAAAAAATATACCGGATGTATGAGAATTACATCCGGTATATTTTTGTGTAAGCAATGCCCCAAAGTCTGTGCAGTGCTAAGTGTTATCGTAGTTTTGCAGTGTATTTAACGCATACTATGAATTAATATTGTTATTGTCATGTTCATGTTCTGTTATGTTTCTGTGAGAATTGTCAAACAGGTCTGTATCAGCTACGTCTGATGAATCGTTCCTGCTCAATGTCTCACCGATTCTCGCTTTTGCCTCGGTTCCAGCGGCTTTGATTCCGTCGGTTATTGCCTCTCCTATCTGTTCAGCTTTCTCTTTGATCTTCTTTGTTATAGAGAAGCTTTCAGGATTATTTTCAAATGCTCGTCTGATGGATGCGGTATCATGGAGAGAAAGAAGGAAACTAGGTTTCTCTTTGAATTTTTCTCTATCCATTGCAAGCCTCGACTTGAGTTCCTCGACACGGACGATGATCTGCTTCTCCTCCGCAAGCTTTTTGACTTTATTCATAAGATTAAATGAAACCACACAGTCTATGACGAACACACCATAGAAAAATCCTATGAAGAATGAGAATGTCAGATGATCGGAAAGCCAGTATACGGCTTTCAATATATGTGGGTGCAGGAAGAAATAGTACAGTGCAGCTATCACTCCCCAGAAAAATGAGAACAGAGGACATATGATTCCCTGAATATTGCCCCATTCGTCAGAGTAGTCCCACAGTTTTATGTTCATTCCTATGATAAATATACGGCCCGCAATATATTCAACCACTGTCATTGCAATGGTCATTATGAGCACGATCAGCACTTTTTGCAGAACAGGATGTGAATCAACAGCATCTATATGTATCAGTGATAAGAGATAGAGCACGACTAGTCCGGAGCCGTACAATGGAAGATATGGTCCGATCAGGAACCCGGGGTTTATCCATTTGTGGCTTGGGTTGCTTTTGGAAAAGAACTTTCGGAATATCACCTCTATACACCAGCCCATGACGCAGCCGATAAAAAATAAAAACAGTATGACGAGTATACTTTTGATATTAAAATTATCCATACCAGGAATCTCCTTATATTAATTAACTTATCAATAGTAATAAGATAGTATATAGAAAGAAAAAAAGCAACCTTACAAAAAGGCGTAAGTGTAAGAACTCTTGTTGATACTTATTGAGAAAAAAAGTCCTGAATACTATAAATGTTATATTGGACTAACGAGGGGGGACAGTTATATACTTACAGAAAATAAAAAAGCCACTAAACAGATGCAGGATCTTTCTTCGGTAGATAGAGAATGCATTTTTTACGTTAAAGGAAGTTTGGCAGGACAAAACATGATTAGAAAAAACAAATCACGGTGATACTTGCCAGCGCAGATCCCTGTGCGTATATGTGGCTGTACTATCAATAAAAATAATTATATATCAAGGAGGACAAAATAATGATGAAGGCAGCAGAGGCTGAGTTTGATGATGCTCAGGCAACAGAGGCCGAGAGCACAGATGCAGCAGAGGCTGTAGAAGAGTAATCATACAATACTAGAAATTAGAAAGAGGCGAAGATCTTGAAGTTTTCAATTTTAAATGAAACAAAGAATCGTCTGCGTATACACATGGCACAGAGCCGTATGACTATGGCACAGGCCGATATCCTTCAGTATTATCTGGAGAGTCTGGAGGGCGTAACTGAGGTAAAAGTGCATGACAGGACCTGTGATGCGATCATCCTGTACGATGGTGACAGAGCAGTTATACTTGATTCGCTCAGACAGTTTGGCTATGACAGAGTGGAGGTTCCTGCTGATCTGACGGAGACGTCGGGAAGGGTTATGAACAGACAGTACGAGGACAAGCTTTTTTGGAAGACTGCCTGGTACATGACCAAACGCTGGATAGTACCTATGCCATTTAGATACTGTCTTACTTCACTCAAGGCACTCAAATATATAGGCAAGGGATTCAAGTGTCTGGCAGACAGAAAACTTGAGGTTCCGGTACTTGATGCTACAGCTATAACAGCGTCTATCCTGACAAAGGATTTCGCTACGGCAGGATCTGTCATGTTCATGCTGGAGATCGGCGAGATACTTGAAGAGTGGACACATAAGAAGTCTGTGGGCGGCCTTGCGAGAAGCATGTCGCTCAATATAAATAAAGTATGGGTCCGTGTCGATGACTGCGATGTTCTCATGGACAGCGCAAAGATCACAAAGGCTTCACCGACTCTTGTGCGGGTGGTATCATTTGACGGAAGAGATCCGGATGAACTGTTAAAGATAGCAGCATGTCTTGAGGAGCATTTCCCTCATTCCATGGCGAGAGCTGTGGTAGCGGGAGCTGCGGCGAAGGGCATAGAGCATGAGGAGATGCACTCAAAGGTAGAGTATGTAGTGGCTCATGGAATATCTTCAAGCATAGAGGGCAAGAAGGTTGTCATAGGAAGCTATCACTTTGTATTTGAGGATGAGGGCTGCGTGATACCTGAGGACAAGATAGAGCTGTATGAGTCACTTTCAAAGGCTCATTCACATCTGTTCATGGGAATAGATGGTAAACTTGCAGCAGTCATATCAATCAAGGATCCTGTGAGACCTGAGTCCGCAGAGGTTGTCAAGAGACTCAAAGAGCTCGGAATTGGCAAGGTTGTCATGATGACCGGTGACAGTGAGAGAACAGCCCAGGCCATAGCCGAGCAGGTAGGAGTTGATGAGTATTACTCAGAGGTTCTGCCGGAGGACAAGGCGAAGTTTGTTGAGGCTGAAAAGGCTGCAGGACGAAAAGTCATCATGGTCGGTGATGGAATAAATGATTCACCAGCTCTGTCAGCATCTGATGCCGGTATTGCGGTAAGTGATGGTGCAGAGATCGCCAGAGAGATTGCAGACATAACTGTCAGCGCAGACAATCTGTATGAGCTTGTCACATTGAAGGAACTCAGCAACAGGCTGATGAACAGGATAAACAGAAACTATCGCAAGATAGTTACATTTAACACCGGACTTATTATTCTGGGTGTTATGGGAGTGATCCAGCCGACCACATCGGCTCTGCTCCACAATTCATCCACATTGCTGATCAGTATGGACAGTATGAAAAGACTGCTTGACTGATATCAGTGGCATATAGAAATTCGATCAGAAAGTGCTTTTCGCCATCGGCGGAGGGCACTTTTTTAATGTCACAAGTGTCAGCTTGATGACCTGCGCACGCCTCAGCGTGCTTCCTTTTTTTAATGTCACAAGCATCAGCTTGATGACCTGCGCACGCCTCAGCGTGCTTCCTTTTTTTAATGTCACAAGCATCAGCTTGATGACCTGCGCACGCCTTAGCGTGCTTCCTCTTTTAATGCAAAAAATAATCATAAAAAGGTGTTGACTAGAAAATCTGGATGTGACATGATACGGGTAAATGATGATTACATAAGTCATTTTAGGATACACTAATACACAAATGATGATATTTAATAGACTGATGTCTGATTAAAGGAGGAATGTACTATGGTAAAAACTGTAAAAGAAGACAGATTTGATGATATAAAGGAGAGCAAGGTTGCAGTTGCAGACTTTTCGGCGACCTGGTGTGGCCCATGTAAGATGATGGCTCCAGTATTTCATGCAGTGGCTGATGAGATGGGAGACGAGGTGGATTTTTACAGTGTTGATGTGGATGAGAATCCAGGCCTTGCAGCGGCAAACAAGGTATTCAGTGTACCTACACTTATACTGTACAAAAATGGCGTTGAGGCATCCAGGAGTGTCGGTGCCATATCAAGATCAGATCTTCTTGACTTTATAGAGAAGAACAAGTAGGATCATGATTTTATAATTATTTTAATTGATTTAGACTAGGTCAGATTGATCTGAATAGATTAAATGAATTTAGATTAGGCTAGATTGCTGTGACTAGGTCAAATTGAAATAGACTAGGCCTGATTGATTTGAACAGATCAAATTGAAATAGACTAGGTCAAATTGATTTAGACTAGATTTGGTTGCTCAAAATAGATTTAATAAAAGTGCCCGGTTGGATGATATGTGACTACCTTGCCTCAAGTGCAATAAAGTAGGTTCATGTCATCCAGCCGGGCTGTTTTATTATCTGTCGGCTCTGTCTACATAGTCTCGGTATGTTACGAGACTCTTGTATGCCGGTCTGATTATCTTGTCTGTTGTTACGAGTTCCTCGATCCTGTGTGCACTCCAGCCAACGATACGGGCAACTGCAAAGAGAGGTGTGTAGAGCTCTCTTGGAATGCCGAGCATCTCATACACAAATCCACTGTAAAAGTCCACATTTGGGCTGACGCCCTTGTAGATCTTGCGTTCCTTGGCGATGAGTTTTGGTGCGATCTTCTCGATGTTGTTGTACAGAGCCATGTCCTCATCTCTGCCCTTGGCAGCGGCGAGCTGCTCCACAAATGCCTTGAATACTTTCTCACGTGGATCAGATAAGGAGTATACGGCATGGCCCATACCATAGATGAGTCCCTTGTGGTCATAGGCCTGTTTGTTAAGAAGCTTATCAAGATATGCCTCAATGGCCTCTTCGTCGTGATAGTCCTTGATGTGCTCTTTGATGTCGTCCATCATGTTCATAACCTGCAGATTTGCACCGCCGTGCTTCCTTCCCTTGAGTGAAGAGAGTGCTGCGGCTATTGCAGAGTATGTGTCGGATCCGGATGAAGTTACAACTCTTGTGGTAAATGTTGAATTGTTACCACCGCCGTGCTCCATGTGGAGAAGGAGGGCGATATCAAGAACTCTTGCCTCAAGCTCGGTATATTTCATATCCGGTCTGAGCATTCTGAGGAAATTCTCAGCTACTGATGCGTCTTTGTCTGGACGGTGTATGTACATACTTCCGTCGTTCTCATAGTGGTTATATGCGTGATAACCGTATACAGCCATCATAGGGAACGTTCCGATAAGGCCGATACACTGTCTTAATACATTGTCTATATCAAGATTAGTTGCCTGATTATCGTATGATGCAAGAGTCAGGACACTTCTTGTCATGGAATTCATGATATCCACACTTGGAGCTTTCATGATGACGTCACGTGTAAAGTTGGTAGGCAGGTTCATAGATTCTGAAATGACGCCGCTGAACTCTGTGAGCTGCTGCTCTGTAGGAAGCTCTCCGAAGAGCAGAAGATAGGCTGCCTCCTCAAATATGTGGCGCTTGCCCTTGCCACCTCTTACAAGATCCTGTACATCATAGCCCCTGTACAGAAGCTGTCCATCACAGGGAACCTTCTGACCGTCTACATCTTTGAATGCGATGATCTGTGATATGTTGGTCAGACCGGTCAGTACACCCTGTCCATTCTCGTCACGAAGACCTCGCTTGACTCCATATTTGGCATAGAGTTCTTTGTCTATTCCGTCATGCTGCTGACAGAGAGAGGCCTGTTTTTCAACATACTCTGTCAGATTCTCCATATACTCCATATAGTCACTCCTTTCTTGTCATGTTATCAGAAAAAAAATCTGTCTGATAACAGTGTGCTCAGATGCACACATAGTATTACAAATTCTTTTTGCATATGTCGTTCAGACAACATGCATCGCAATCCGGCTTCGTTCTGGCTGTGCACACGGCTCTTCCGTGATCCACAAGCCTGTGGCAGAAGTCATTGCTCTCTTCAGGAGGTACAAGCTTCCACAATTCCATCTCAACCTTTTTCGGATCTTTTATCCCGTCAACCAATCCCATTCGGTTTACAAGGCGTATACAATGGGTGTCTGTTACAATGGCAGGTTTGCCATATATATCACCCATGATGAGGTTGGCACTCTTGCGGCCAACACCAGGGAGCTTCAGCAGCTCCTCAAGGCTGTCAGGAACCTGGCAGTCATAGGAATCAACAAGCATATTCATACATGCACTTATATCTCTGGCCTTGCTTTTCCCCAGTCCACAAGGTCTTACTATGGCCTCGATGTCACTGACATCGGCAGCGGCCAATTCTTTTACTCCCGGATATTTTGCAAATAAATCCTGGACAACCACATTCACTCTTGCATCAGTGCACTGCGCCGCCAGGCGGACACTGACAAGAAGCTGCCATGCGTGTGAAGTATCGAGAGTACACACCGTGTCAGGATATTCCTTTTTTAATCTCTCGATAATGTCCAATGTTCTCTGTTTTTTTGTATATCTCTTCTGTGATTCCATAAAAAAGACCTCCAATATCTATATGATAACATGAAAATATGGTGAATGGATATCGAAAAAGAATTCTTAATAAAAATATTAGAAGTGTAAAAACGATGGGAAGGAGGTTTTTGTGCTGGAGTGCTGTTGTGGAGAAAGTCTATGTGCTGGAGTGTTGTTGTGGGGAGTGCTGTGCTAAAAAGTGGATATGGACTTGACTTAAAAGTGCGTAAAATTATCATTTTTTTGATGAAATCAGCGTAAAAGTGCGTGATAAATAGAAAGTTTGTCACTTTTTGATGAAAAGCGGACAAAAAGTGAAGATTTTGTAGCGAAATTTAAAAAATCTTTCAAAAAGTGTAAAAGAAGAAAGCGGCTTGCTATAAATATAGAATACGTCCAGTCTAGAAGATGCCAGGGGTGGAAGCGGCACAAGCTAGACGAGGCCTAGTCAAAAAGTTGCACAGGATAGAAGTGGCGCATGCTGGAAGAGGTGCAGGCTGCAAGTGGCATAGACCGGAAGTGGCACAGGTCAGAAGCGGCATAGACCAGAAGCCGCGTGGGATAAAGCCAGACAGAAGTTAAAACCCAACCGCTACAGCGGTAATATAGATATTATAATGTGTGACAAAAAAACTCCTGAACCAGCATGTTATACAATGCCAGTCCAGGAGCTTTGATGAAGTTTGGTCAAGTCTTATTTTGTTCCGAAGATTCTGTCGCCGGCATCGCCAAGACCTGGGCAGATGTAGGCGTTCTCGTTGAGCTCTCTGTCAACATGTCCAACGTAGAGCTGGATGTCTGGATGAGCCCCCAGAAGTCTCTCAATTCCTTCTGGAGCTGCGATGATCGACATGAACTTGATGTTCTTGCCGCCATGCTGCTTGATGAAATCAACGGCTGCAACGGCTGAGCCGCCTGTTGCGAGCATAGGGTCTGTGACAACTATAAGTCTCTCGTCGATAGGATCAGGGAGCTTGCAGTAGTATTCATGTGGCTCATGTGTCTCTTCATCTCTGTACAGACCGATGTGTCCGATCTTGGCTGTTGGAACAAGAGCCTGAAGTCCGCTGACCATTCCAAGTCCTGCGCGGAGAATAGGTACGATTGCAAGATTTCTTCCTGCGATAACAGGAGTCATGCATTCCTCTATAGGTGTCTCGATGCATACCTCCTCTGTAGGAAGATCCTTGAGTGCTTCATATCCCATGAGCATCGCAATCTCCTCAACAAGCGCACGGAATTCAGCAGTTCCAGTATTCTTGTCTCTGAGCTTTGAAATTTTATGCTGAATAAGTGGGTGTGTCATTACTGTGTAATCTGTCATTGTGTAACCTCCTAATAAAAACTATAAAACAATGTGTAATTATGCCTCAATATCAGAATTCTGTGGATTCATACCAAGTCCGCGGCTTACATCACCCTTTGTGTCCTCGCCAAATGTGTAATCGTTGCCAGGAAGGATGGCATTCAGAAGAATCCCGAATATAGCAGCAAGGGCAAGACCTGTAAGTGTGATGGTTGTTCCTGCGATATTGAATGTAAGTCCGTCTGTGAAACCGAGACCACATACCATGATAACAGCGGCGATGATCAGGTTTCTTGACTTTGTGAAATCAACATGATTCTCAACTACATTTCTTACACCGATGGCTGAGATCATTCCATAAAGGATGAAGCTTATTCCGCCGATGATGGCAAATGGCATGGAACGTATAACTTCAGCAACCTTAGGTATGAAGCCGAGGACAACTGCAAACACAGCAGCAAGTCTGATAACTCTAGGATCATGAACGCGGCTGAGCTCAAGCACGCCTGTGTTCTCTCCGTATGTCGTGTTGGCAGGACCGCCGAAGAGTGCTGAGAGTGATGTTGCAAGACCGTCACCGATAAGTGTTCTGTGAAGACCCGGATCCTCAAGGAAATTCTGGTCAACAGTAGCTGAGATGGCGCATATATCACCGATGTGCTCCATCATGGAGGCGATGGCGATAGGGGCCATAACAAGTATAGCTGTTAAGTTGAACTTGCAGATCTGGAAAGGTGGAAGACCGAGAACGTGTGCGTCCGCAACTCCAGAAAAGTTTAAAATGGCTGATCCGTCAGGGTTTGTCATACCACAGAAATGAAGTATGAGAGCAACACCATATGAGATGAGCACGCCCATGAGGATAGGGATAATCTTGAACATTCCCTTGCCCCAGATATTGAATACGATGACAACAGCCAGCGCGATAAATGCCAGAAGCCAGTTGGTTGATGCATTGCTGATGGCTGATGGTGCAAGGCTGAGTCCGATGCAGATGATGATAGGTCCGGTAACTACAGGTGGAAGGAATCTCATGACACGCTTCACACCGACAAGCTTAACGATAAGTGCAAGTACCAGATATAAAAGTCCGGCTACCACTATACCGCCACATGCATATGGAAGCTTTTCCCCCATTGTCATGTCCTTGAATATACCTGTTTTAAGGTTTGCAACTGTGGAGAAACCTCCAAGAAATGCAAATGAAGAACCGAGAAATGCAGGTACCTTAAGTTTGGTGCACAGATGGAAGAACAGAGTTCCAAGACCGGCACATACAAGAGTTACCTGAATAGAGAGTCCCTGACCCTCAAAGTATCCGTTTACGAGAAGCGGAACAAGAATTGTTGCACCAAACATGGCAAACATGTGCTGGAATCCAAGCAAAAGCATCTTTGGTATTCCAAGCTGACGAGCGTCACGGATGGCATCTTTTTGATTATCCATAAGTAATAATCCTCCTCATGATTATTTTTCTATAATTATAGAGACTATTGGAGACAAGGTCAATTTGATTAGTGCATTTTTTGTAAAAAATATGTCAAAATTCGGCATATTTATATATAGGAAGAAAAGCTTTTAAATGTGTTATCTTATTATGTGCATATGAGACCTGTTGATACCGCAAAAAGCGCATAAATACAGTATTCTGTAAATATCTGTATGTATTTGTGAGGACATAAAACAGGTGTCAGAGATGGCTGGGAGCACAAATATGTAAGATATGGTAACACTTGACATATTGTTACAGAATTGTTACAATTTCGTTGAATATTATATGAGGGAGAAATAAAACGATTTCGTTCAGGGAGACGTAAGATGATAGAATTGGAAAACGTGAGCATGACATACCCGGGTGGTATAGAGGCTCTTAAGAATGTGAATATTAACATAGAAAAAGGCGAGTTCGTATTCATAGTTGGAAGCAGTGGATCTGGAAAGACCACACTGTTCAAGCTTCTGCTCAAAGAGATGGCGCCTACATCGGGCAACATAACAGTGGCTGGATACGACTACGGCAAGATAAAGAAGAGAGATATACCTAAGGTAAGAAGAAGGATCGGAATAGTGTTCCAGAACTTCAGGCTGCTGAAGGACAGAACTATATATGAGAATGTTGCATTTGCGCAGAGAGTTATACAGACTCCTGCAAGATATATAAGAAGAAGGGTTCCGGCTATGCTCACGCTGGTCGGCCTTGCAGACAAATACAAATCTTATCCGAAGGAGCTTTCTGGTGGTGAGCAGCAGAGAGTTGCCATGGCGAGAGCACTTGTGAACAATCCGGATATCATCCTGGCGGACGAGCCAACCGGAAACCTGGATCCTAAGAATTCGCTGGATATCATGAATCTTCTTGAGGATATCAACAAGAGGGGAACAACTGTTGTGGTTGTAACCCATAACAAGGATATCGTCAATGAGATGAAGAAGAGAGTTATAACTCTGAAGAAGGGTGTGATCATCAGTGATGAGAAGGAAGGAGGATATATAGATGAAGATTAGTACATTTTTCTATATCCTCAGACAGGGATTTGCGAACATACGAAGGAACATATTGTTCTCTCTGGCATCAATAGGAACTATCATATCCTGCCTGTTCCTGTTTGGTGTTATTTATGCGGTTGTTGTAAACTTCCAGTCCGGTATGCAGGAACTGGAGAACACAGTCACCATATCGGTGTTCTTTGACGAGGATACATCGGACGAGACGATACAGCTTATCGGAGAGCAGATAAGGACACTTGATTATGTGAATACGATGGATTTCATATCTGCGGATCAGGCATGGACGAACTTTGCGCATCAGACATATGATGATCCTAAGGCGGCCATGGATGCATTTGGCGAGGATAATCCACTTAAGAATGCGGCTTCATACGAAGTCACTTTGAAGGATGTGACGAGGCAGCCTGAGTTTGTGGCATTTGCACAGGGACTTTCGGGCGTGCGTAAGGTCAAGAGCTCGGATGTGACTGCAGACAGTATATCAACACTGTCATCACTTGTCGGATATGCATCCATAGGAATAGTGGTCATACTGATGCTCGTATCTATCTTCCTTATAAGCAATACGATCACAATCGGAATAACGGTGCGCAAGGAAGAGATAGGAATCATGAAGCTGATAGGAGCTACGAATGTATTTGTCAGGGCTCCGTTCATCATAGAGGGTGTCATCATAGGAGCTGTGGGATCGGCTATACCGCTGGTTCTCCTGTATTATATGTATGACAAGATCCTGACTTATGTTGCGGGAAGATTCAAGGTCGTGACGACTTTGTTCGCGTTTGTGAGCCAGCAGGATCTTTTCAGAACCCTTGTGCCGGTGGGACTCATACTTGGAGTCGGTGTCGGTCTGGTTGGAAGTATACTGACAACCAGAAAACATCTGAGAGTATGATGACATAAAGTTCACAAAATGTTTGATTTTTTTTGAGAGCATAGTGTGATATACTATCGACAAGTAGGGAGATTATCAGGATTTGGATATATGATGTCGAGCAGACAGATTTAGATAGAATAAACTTAATTGAGAATATGCAATTAGGAGGCATGACTGATGAAGATGAGTTTATATACATTGAAAAGGAGAGGTTCAAGAATTGCCCTTGTTACTACGAGTGCTCTTCTTTTATCGCTGACACCGGTATTTAATGCGCCACAGTTTGCAGTGCACGCTGAGGAGGAGACAAAGGAAGATATGCAGCAGCAGAAGGACGAGGCTGAGGCTGGACAGGCTGAGGCTGAGGCGAATGCAGCAAAGTACCAGAAGCAGATAGACAGTCTTGTGAAGACAGTGACAGAGCTGGATGCACAGATGACTGATATCAGTGTACAGATCGTAGAGAAAAAGCAGGAGGCATCAGATCTTCAGGCAGAGATAGACGATACACAGAAGAAGCTGGCTGCAGCTCAGGTGAGCGAGGACAACCAGTATGAGGCTATGAAGAAGAGAATACAGTACCTTTACGAGGAAGGTGATGTGGAGTACATAGATGCTCTTTTATCATCTGCTTCATTTGAGGACAGCCTGAACAAGTCAGAGTATGTTGATCAGATCAGTTCATATGATCAGAAGCAGCTCAACAAGCTTGTGAAGACAAAGAATGATATAGCATCTTACGAGAAGACCCTGGAGAAGGATCTTGCTGATGTAGAGACAGTGAAGGCTGATCTGGAGCAGAAGCAGAGTGATCTTGATGATGTTATAACCCAGAAGAATGATGAGATCAACAAATACAGTGGTGATGTTGCAGTGCAGCAGGCCATAGCAGCAGAATTTGCTCAGAAGGCAGCAGATCTCGATGACAAGCTGGCGAATTTGGCCATACAGGAGGCTGCAGCCAGAGAGGCAGAGCTCAAGAAGCAGCAGGAGGAGCAGAGAAAGCAGCAACAGCAGCAACAACAGATAGAAGATAACAACAATAACGGTGGCAGCGATGACAATGGCGGCAGCAGTGATGACAATGGCGGCAGCAGCGATGATAATGGTGGTGGTAGCGATGATAATGGCGGCGGCAGTAATGGCGGCTCAACAACAGGTACAGGTCAGTTTATATGGCCGGTTTCCACAGGTGGAGTTATCACAGATACATACGGTCCAAGAGATGCTCCTACAGCAGGTGCAAGTACATGGCATAGAGGTCTTGATATAGGATGTGGATATGGAGATGCCATCCTTGCAGCAGATTCTGGAGTAGTAACAGTAGCCGAGTGGGGCGAGAGTGGTGGTAACTATGTCATGATAGATCACGGCAATGGATTTGTTACAATGTACCTTCACAACTCTTCACTGGCTGTAAGCGTTGGAGATGTGGTATCACAGGGACAGACCATAGCATATGCAGGTTCCACAGGATATTCCACAGGAACACATTGCCACTTCTCAGTATTCCTGAATGGCGAGTATGTTAATCCACAGGATTATTTATAAATCGAATAATATATAGTACAGAAAACTGCGCAGGCCGGTTAAGGCCTGCGCAGTTTTTTGTCATGGCTGGATTGTTATGCGCTGATAGTGCCGATAAAGCCGATGGGGTCAGGCCCCTGTTGGAGAAGGTTTGTTTTACAAGCAGTTGGCGAAGGGCCTGACCCCGGTTTGTGGCTTGGAAATGCATTGCCTACCATATATAGTGGTAGGCAAAAATGATGGCGAAAACTGTTATTTATTTAAGAAATAATAGGAACCGTGTCGGTTGACATAAGTGTAAAAAGTCATTATACTCACATTTGACTAATTATTAGATTTAAGGAGTATATCATGGTTTTTTCGAGCATGGAGTTTTTATTTAGATTCCTGCCTATATTTTTGCTTATATATTTTGTCACAAAGCCTAAATACAGGAATGTGGTTTTGCTGCTTGGCAGCCTTATTTTTTATGCGTATGGGGAGCCCATATACGTATTTCTGATGATGTTTTCTATAGTGTTCAATTATTCTGTTGCGAGACGAATAAAGAGATTCTACGATATTGAGGTTTATTCCGAGATTGACTGTTCATTTGAGAGAAACTGCTGGCTTGCGGTTGCCATGGTGTTTGATTTCGGTATGCTGTTTATATTTAAGTATATCAATTTCTTTATAGAGATAGTCAACACCGCTGCGGGTACGAAGATATTTGACAGTGTGGCTGTGACGCTGCCGCTTGGAATCAGTTTCTATACTTTCCAGATAACTTCATATATATTTGATGTGTACAGGCTGAAGTATCAGGCGGATAAGAGCATTATAAAGTTCGGAACTTATGTGAGCATGTTCCCACAGCTCATCGCAGGTCCTATCGTCAATTACGATGAGGTTAAGCCTGAGCTTGATAACAGAGAGACAAATGCGGATGACATAGAGCGAGGCGCAACGCTGTTCGTGCTGGGACTTGCGTACAAGGTGCTGCTGGCTAACAAGATAGCTAGTCTGTGGAATGATGTCCAGACGGTCGGACCTTATGGTATCAACACAGTCACAGCATGGCTTGGTTCATGGGGCTATTCATTCCAGTTGTTGTTTGACTTCATGGGATATTCAGTCATGGCTATAGGTATAGGGCTGATATTGGGATTCAAGATCCCTGAGAACTTCCTTGACCCATATATGTCACACTCCCTCACTGATTTCTGGAGACGCTGGCACGTGACTCTGGGACGTTGGTTCAGGGAATATGTATACATACCTATGGGCGGCAATAGAAAGGGCAAGGTCAGAATGATACTGGCCATGTTCACCGTATGGATGCTCACGGGATTGTGGCATGGTGCAGATTGGAATTTCCTTATATGGGGACTGTTCCTGTTCGTGTTCATGCTCATAGAGAAGCTTTTCCTGGGTAAGGCACTAGACAAGGTAAAGATACTTGGACATATATATATGTTCTTTCTCATACCGATATCATGGACAATATTCAACATATCAGACCTGAAGCTGCTGGTTCTGTATTTGAGACGTATGTTTGGAATGACCATAGAGGGATCCGTGACGATCCATGCTATGGACAAACTGATGATGACAGTCCACACATATTGGTGGCTTATTCTCATATGTATTGTATGTTGTACACCATGGCCGAGGAAACTGATAGAGAGATTCTACAAGAACTGGATATGCAAATTGCTGATGCTGGCACTGTTCTGGTTCTGTGTATATCAGATAGCTAAGGGTGGATCAAATCCATTCCTTTACTTTAGATTTTAGGAGGTGGGCAGATGAAGAAACTTTGGCAGATGATAAAAGGTTGTCCACTTTTCACTATATTGATCCTGTCCGGGATAATTGTGAGTGCCGGGGGATATGTAGGCGCAGCCCTTGGTGTGTATAAATGGGATGTAAGTTTCAAGCATCCTATGGTGCAGACCGTTCTGACAAATGAGAGGGCAGCTACAGGATCCGACGCCAGCATGGCGGAGGTCACGACTGCGGCAAATGCCACGACGGAAGCTGCGACAGAGGCTGTAACTGAAAAGAACAGCGGGAAGACAACGGAAAAAGCCAGCACAGAGGCGGCAAAGACGGATAAAAATGATAAGGCCTCCACGACAGAAAAAAGCTCTGAGAAGACTACAGAGAAAGCGGCAAAGGGTGATAAGACGACGGAGAAGACGACGGAAAAGTCTACAGAGAAAGTGACAACTGATAAGACCACCGCTGATGATGGAGACAAGAAGACTCCTGCAATAGACACGGGAGGTTCGTCTGCACCTGTCAAGAGACCTACAAAGTACAAGCAGGTTGATACGAGAAAATCCAGAAACAGTTGTTACAGGGATGTGACTCAGATAGCACTTGAGACTCAGTATCCATATATAAAGGTGGATAAATCATATTTTGATGATGCACTGTTCATAGGTGACTCCAGAGTTGAGGGCCTTGCACTTTACTCCGGCCTTGACAATGCCACATTTGCATATATGGAGGGACTGACAACATTTGGCCTGATGAGCGAGAAGATAGCGGCAAATGGAACAGAGACGCTTACCCAGCTCCTCAGTGAGAATACTTATAAGAAGATATATATCATGCTCGGAATAAATGAAGCGGGATATGATACAGATTCATATGCGTCAACTTATATGGATGCCATATCGCAGATCCAGGGAATGCAGCCTGATGCCATCGTGTTTATGATGGGATGTATGCATGTGTCAAGTGATTATTCCGACACCCATGACATAGTGAACAATGACAACATAGATGATAAGAATGGCGCTATAGCAGCCTATGCGGATGGAATCAAGTTGTTTTACCTTGATATGAATACTGCCGTTGATGATGGAAAGGGTGGTCTGATAAAAGATTATACGTGGGATGACATACACCTTCAGGCGCAGTATTATAGTGTCTGGGAAGATTATATTTATGAGCATGGTCTCAAAGATGATGCATTTAACTTCTGAGATCATGCCTGAGAGCAGGTGTTGTAGATGGCTGGTAGATTTGTGGTAAAAGAAAAATATAAAGGAATCCTGTTCATTATCATGGCGGGATTCTTTTTCTCACTCATGACATTCTTTGTGAGATTATCGGGAGATCTCCCGACTATGCAGAAGGCGTTTTTCAGAAATGCAGTGGCTGCGGTTATCGCAGTTATCATGCTGCTTCGGACAGAAGAAAAGTTCAAGATAAAGAAGAGCAGCTGGGGTTCGATCGCCATGAGAAGCATATGTGGCACGACAGGACTTATATGCAATTTCTACGCTATAGATAAACTGAATATTGCGGATGCAAATATACTTAATAAACTGTCACCATTTTTTGCTATCATAGCGTCCTATTTTATCCTGAAGGAGAAGGCAAATAAGGTTGAGTGGGCGTCTGTTGTACTGGCGTTTACAGGAGCTCTGTTCGTTGTAAAACCATCATTCCATATGGATTTCGTGTATGCCATGGTTGGTGTTGCCGGGGGACTTGGAGCTGGCGTTGCATATACATTTGTGAGGAAGCTTGGCAAACAGGGTGAGAGAGGTGCGGTCATAGTTATGTGCTTTTCTGTATTCTCTTGTCTGGTCACACTGCCATTTATCATTGCGGATCACAAAGCCATGACGTGGCAGCAGACAGTGTGTCTTCTCTGCGCAGGTATGGCGGCTGCCGGTGGACAGTTCAGTATCACGGCGGCTTACCAGAAAGCTCCTGCCAGGGAGATATCGGTATTTGACTATAGTCAGGTTATATTTGCGGCGATACTCGGATTTGTATTCCTTGACCAGATACCGGATGTGCTGAGTATCATAGGATATATAATCATCATAGGAAGTGCTGTGGGTAAATGGTGGTACACCATGAAGCATGACGGATAAAAACAAAAGGCGGATATCAATGATGCTTGCGCATTATCGGTATCCGTCTTTTGTTAGTTAAAAATTTAAAGGAAAGTTTTAATTTGTGATGGTTTTATAATAACGACAGACTGTGTTCATTCTGTGTATCATATGTTAAAGAAATATGTTCTTGCACAGATGCGGAGGTTGTTAATGGAGGCTGTTACATGTTAAAATAGCATTACTATTTGTGGATTAGAATGAGCTGATTTTCAAAAATATAAGGGGGACAGCTATATGGATAAGGAAAAAATGATACAGGAAATACAGGTAAAAACAGAGGAGATAAAGGGCAAGGCAGAGGAACTTCAAAAGGCCATTGAAGAGACGATATCGCAGAAGATGCAGATGCGGCAGGAGCAGCATTATACAGAGCTGGGCGGCCAGAATGAGAATCCGGATGTGGAGATAAAGGATGGATATGGTCTGGTGCTTGGAGGCGGCGGTGGCCGTGGTTCCTATGAGATAGGTGTGTGGAAGGCGCTGGAGGAATACAGGGATGTGCTGGATATTAAGGCCGTGTCAGGAAGTTCCGTCGGTGCGCTGAATGCGGCACTTTATGCTTGTGGAGATTTGGATAAGGCTACCCAGATGTGGTATGACATAACAAATGACAGGATCCTGTCCAACAAGGACATAGACGAGGACAACAGGAACAAGTGGTTTGAATCCATAAAGGATAAGCTGATGACCATAGACAACCCGGTTATCCAGAGCGCGATAGAGTGCATAGGCCTGGATGCCGTGGCAAAGGGTATGAAGATAAAGGATGGCTTCTTCTCAAGGGAGGGGCTTATGGATATCCTTGAGAACTCTCCGGTTCTGGACGGTGTGTCCAAGAGCAGTATGAGCTGTTATGCCACATGCCTCAATGTGGAGGGCAAACCTACTCCGGAGAGATTTCAGTTATCAGGGATGGAACCTGAGGATATAGAGCGCATACTCCTGGCCTCATCCGCCATACCGGTCATATTTCCAATGGAGACCATAGATAAGACGAAATATTATGACGGTGGATTTTTCATTGGCGGGGACAATGTTCCGGTGCAGCCGCTTTATGATGAGGGCTACAGGAAGTTTGTGGTGGTTCATCTTGATGAGAGAAGGACTGACAGATACGATGATGCGGATATGATACACATCTTCCCATCAATTCCGCTGGGCGGTGCGATAGATGGAATGCTTGACTTTTCTCCGGAGGGCGTGGGAAAGAGGATAGCCCAGGGATATGATGATGCAAAGGCTGTATTGGTGGAAAGATTTGGACTCAGGGAGCCGGCGGATAGCCGGGAAGCGGCCGGTGCTGATGCTTTGCCGGATTCGGAGAACCTGGCAGAAAAGAATCAGGAAGCGCCTCAGGTGATGGCTCATACAGGTGAAAATGATGAGGCCGATATCTGGAGCCCGGCAGGCCCTAGGCTGTATTTCACCCGCCATGGACAGACGGTATGGAATGTGGAGAACAAGATATGCGGAGCTACGGATATTGAGCTCACGGAGCTCGGACATCAGCAGGCATGTCAGCTCGGCGAGATGATAAAGAATGGGGATTATCACATAGATGAGATACTGTATTCTCCGTTGGTCCGGGCTTCAAAGACTGCAAGGCATATATCTGAGATCGCGGGAATACCGATGAGGGCAGAGGAGAGACTCCGGGAACAATGTTTTGGCAAATATGAGGGAACAGCCAGAAATGGTGCGATATTTGCCAAGGCGAAGACGCACTTCCTTGACCATTACGATGGCGGTGAGACGATGGTTCATCTGTGCCAGAGGGTGTACAATCTTCTCGATGAACTTAAGGCGGAAGCCGAGACGACTGGTAAGACTTATCTTCTCGTTGCCCACAACGGGATATCGAGGATAGTACAGTCGTATTTTAACGATATGACAAATGAGGAATTCGCAGCATTTGGAATAAAGAACTGTGAGATACGTGAATATAGATTCTGATTGGAAAAAGATGTAAAAGCGTGAGGTTATACATGGAATATGTGCATGGCGTTCTAAGTTGGGTTTGCACTTTTTAAAATAAAATTTGAAAAAAGAGATAATTTTGTAGCTTATTTTGCTGAAATTTTCTAAAAAGATACAAAAATGTGAATTAGTGTAGCTTTTTAAGGAATTTTTGAGGAAACACTACAAAATTATCTCTTTTTTAGATTTTAGTCTCAAAAAGTGAAAAACTTAACAAGCTAAATTGGCAAGCTGCGACAGCTCAAACCGCAACAGCTCAAACCGCAACAGTCCAAGCTGC
>JAEDGW010000011.1 GCA_016297325.1 Coprococcus sp.
AAGGACTATGGTGAGCCACCTCTTGTTACACCTTCAAGCCAGATTGTTGGTACACAGGCTGTTCTCAACGTTGTAACAGGCGAGAGATACAAGATGTGTACAAAGGAGTCAAAGGCACTTGTACGTGGCGAGTATGGCCAGTCAGTAAAGCCTGTTGATCCAGAGGTTAAGAAGAAGGTTATCGGAGATGAGGAGCAGATCACATGCCGTCCTGCAGATCTTCTTGAGAATGAGCTTGGAAAGATCGAGAAGGAGATGATCCAGTACAAGCAGCAGGATGAGGACGTGCTCACATATGCACTGTTCCCACAGGTTGCTACAGACTTCTTCAAGTACAGAGAAGCTCAGCAGAAGAAGGTAGATGTGTCACTTGTTGACAAGGAGAGCACAGCTTATCCGGTATAATCCAGAAAATATATAACGCAGAAGATCGGGATTTCTGTCATGGGATCCGGAATCTGTACTGCACGAGAAATAGGCGGAGCTCCGTGAGCGGAGTCTCTGCCTGTTTTGTTATATGTCACAATCTAAATTGAACAAACGCATGTGAGGCGCTACGTGCGGCGAGCGTGTATGGTTTATCTGATATGGAGATATTATGGCAAAGAAAATAGTTGTGATCGGAGGCGGCGCCGCAGGACTTATGGCGGCACTCACAGCCGGTAAACAGAACGAAGTATACATTTTAGAAAAGAATGACAGAATTGGGAAAAAACTTTTTATAACAGGCAAGGGCAGGTGCAATGTCACGAATGCCGGTGATGCTGATACTTTTTTCAATTCAGTAATAACAAACAGCAAATTCATGTACAGCTCATTTTATTCATTTGACAATCAGCAGGTTATGGATTTCTTTGAGAAGGCTTCATGTCCTCTTAAGATAGAGCGCGGTGACAGAGTATTTCCTGTGAGCGATCATTCATCAGATATCATAGGGGCATTAAAGACGCTTATAAACAGAAATCACAACATACATCTCATGCTTGAGACGGTAGTCACGTCGATATGCACCGGAGATGGACATGTGACTGGGGTGGAATACAAGAAGAAAAATGAGAAGAGTACATCATACATAGAATGTGATGCAGTCATTGTGGCTACAGGTGGAATATCATATCCGCTTACAGGTTCCACAGGTGATGGATATAAATTTGCACAGAAATGCGGGCATACCATCAAGAAAACGCAGCCTTCACTTGTTCCTTTTGAGATTGAAGAGAAATGCTGCAAGGATATGATGGGGCTTTCTTTGAAGAATGTGGCGCTTCACCTGGCATGTGGCAAAAAGAAGATATTTGACGAGCAGGGTGAGATGCTGTTTACACATTTTGGAATAAGCGGACCTCTTGTCATAAAGGCATCAGCATATATACACAGGTATCTTGATAAAGATATAGATCTGTATATTGACCTAAAGCCGGCCATGGACAAAGACATGCTGGATCAGAGGATACAGAAGGATTTCAAGAAGTATGCAAACAAGGATTTCAGGAACTCACTTGGAGATCTTCTTCCGGTTAAGATGATAGACGTGGTGGTTGAGAGATCAGGGATAGATCCCTATAAAAAAGTAAATTCAGTGACACGCGAGGAACGCATGGAACTTGTAGATATATTAAAGCATTTCAGGCTGACATTTTCCGGACTCAGGGGATATGATGAGGCTATCATAACAAAGGGCGGTGTTAATGTTAAGGAAGTCAATCCATCGACTATGGAATCAAAGATGGTGGAAGGGCTGTATTTTGCCGGAGAGGTGCTTGATCTTGACGCTTTAACCGGTGGATTTAACCTGCAGATAGCATGGTCTACGGGTTATCTTGCTGGACTTTCAGCTTCGGAAAGTATATGATATACATGATTTCCGTCGGGAGGAAATTGGACGGATGGATTTTTGTTTAAGATGGAGGTTGTTATGAATATTGCGATAGATGGCCCGGCAGGGGCAGGAAAGAGCACGATCGCTAAGATGGTTGCAAAGGAACTTGGATTTATATATGTGGATACGGGAGCTATGTACAGAGCTATAGCTGTGTATCTTACAGAAAACGGAATATCCCCTGAGGATGAGGCTGTAGTTGCAGACGGTATTTCGGATATCAGTGTCGAAATCAGATATGAGAACGATGCCCAGATGGTATATCTGAACGGTGAGAATGTAACCGGAAAACTCCGTACTGAAGAGGTTGGCAACATGGCATCAAAGGCATCGGCACTGCCTTGTGTCAGGGAAAAACTGCTGTCACTGCAGAGAAATCTGGCAGAGACGAATGACGTTGTCATGGACGGCAGGGATATAGGAACTAACATCCTGCCAAATGCAGAACTGAAGGTATATCTTACGGCATCAACTTCAGTCAGGGCTAAGAGACGATATGATGAACTTGTCGGAAAAGGTGAGACCGGAGCTGACCTCGCAAAGATTGAGAAGGATATTGCACTGAGAGATAAACAGGATATGGAACGCAAGATAGCACCTCTTAAGATGGCGGGGGATGCAGTTCTTGTGGACAGTTCTTTTATGGGCATAGAAGAAGTTGCAGAAACTATCATACGACTTGCAAAAGAGAGAAGATAGTATATAATATAGGATGGTTTGATTATGGAGATTTTATTGGCAAAGACAGCTGGTTTTTGTTTCGGTGTACAGAGGGCTGTGGATACAGCGTATGAACATGCTGATGACAAAGGCAGTGTATATACTTATGGACAGATCATACACAATGAGGAGGTTGTTGGAGACCTGTCAAGACATGGCGTTAAAGTTATAGAGGATGATGAGCTGCCAGATATAAGAGACAGTAAAGTGATCATCAGATCCCATGGCGCAGAAAAGAAGGTATATGATATCCTCACGGCGAATGGAAATACCGTGATAGATGCGACATGTCCATTTGTCAAGAAGATCCATAACATTGTCCGGGAGGAAGGCGAGAAAGGTCATACCATAGTGATAGTGGGTGATAAAAATCATCCTGAAGTGAGAGGAATCATGGGCTGGTGTATGAGCAGGCCGGTGGTCATAGGTTCCGAGGAAGAAGCTGAGATTTTTGTCCGGGAATGCCTGGATGGCGGTTTCAGCAGGGCAGAGAATATATCAATAGTAAGCCAGACAACTTTTAATTACAGAAAATTTAATAATATTGTTGATATTATTCGAAATAAATTGTATAATGTTACTGCTTATAAGACTATCTGTAATGCTACATCCGTGCGCCAAAGGGAGGCTAAGGAGATTGCATCAAAGGTAGATGCCATGATTGTTATAGGTGGTCGAAATAGTTCTAATACTCAGAAGTTATATGAGATTAGTAAAAAAGAATGTGAGAATACTTACTATATACAGACACTCGTTGATTTGGATTTGACTACTTTTGAATCCGTTAGTAGGGTAGGTATTACAGCTGGGGCATCTACCCCAAACAATATTATTAAGGAGGTTCATGGTAGGATGGACGAGATGAATTTTGCAGAATTATTAGAGAATGATGAGAGCAGAGTCTCAATCAAGACAGGAGAGATAGTTGAAGGTAGAGTTATCGATGTTAAGCCAGACGAGATACTGGTAGACATCAGCTACAAGTCAGATGGTGTTATTCCAAGAAACGAGTACACCAACACACCTAACGCTGACCTTACAGAGCTTGTACATGTTGGCGATACTATCACAGCTAAGGTCGTAAAGACAAACGATGGTGAGGGTTCAGTTCTTCTCTCATACAAGAGAGTAGCAGCAGAGAAGGCAAACGAGAAGCTTGAGGCAGCCCTTGAGTCAGGCGAGATCCTTACAGGTAAGGTTGTTCAGGTCGTAAGCGGTGGACTCAATGTTATGTATGATGAGACAAGAGTATTTATCCCTGCAAGTCTTGTATCAGACACATATGAGAAGAATCTTGACAAGTACCTTGATCAGGATGTTGAGTTTGTACTTACTGAGTATCAGCCAAAGAAGAGAAGAATCATAGGTAACAGAAAGCAGATTATCGTTGCAAGAAAGGCAGAGTCTGCTAAGGAGTTATTCGATAGAATAGAAGTTGGAATGACTGTTGAGGGTGTTGTAAAGAATGTGACAAGCTTTGGTGCATTCATCGACCTCGGTGGTGCAGATGGACTTCTCCACATCTCAGAGATGTCATGGGGAAGAGTTGATGATCCTAAGTCTGTACTCAAGGTTGGCGATACAGTAAAGGCATTCATCAAGAACATTGATGGTGAGAAGATCGCCCTCAGCCTTAAGTTTGATGATACAAATCCATGGCTTAATGCAGATGAGAAGTATGCTCCTGGAACAGTAGTTACAGGAAAGGTTGCAAGAATGGCTGATTTCGGTGCTTTCATCGAGCTTGAGCCAGGCGTAGATGCACTTCTTCATGTATCACAGATCTCATATGAGCATGTTAATAAGCCAGAGGACGTTTACAAGGTAGGCGATACAGTTGAGGCTGCTGTAGTTGAGTGCAATGCTGCAGATAAGAAGATCAGCCTTAGCGTAAAGGCTTTACTTCCAGTACCAGAGGATACAGATGATGTAGCTGAGGATACAGAGGAGTAATATAACTCTGATATGATATTGTTATCAGTATATGAAAAGAGAGCAACGAAAGTTGCTCTCTTTTTATATTTTGTGATTTGGGTATATGTGGCTTTGTGCCATGCGCTTTTGTATCTGAGTCGTTCTGCATCAATGTCTACACCTGATTCTTGCATTCAGGGAATATCTCACGGAGAATTGACTTTATATACGCATTTGATGTATCACATATGGAAGACAAAGCCTCTGTCTCCTCTATGAATCTCTCACCACACCTGTCGCCCTTGAAGAACACTTTGTCGCCGCATTTGGCGGGAGCCGGAAGATAGGCCGCTCTTTTTTTGACATAGGCGGTGTCTTTTGTGGCTTTCTCTTTGTGGCCGCTATCCACGTATATGGCAGTTGATTTATGTATAGCCATATCTTCAAGTGGAAGATAAAAGTAATTTTTATAATCTTTGAAATAGTATTTCAGTGTATCATCCGTTCTGCTCACAGTCAGGCGCAATTCAGTGCCATGTGCATTTAGCATGATACGGTTATTGTTCTTATCTGAATATGTTATACGGCATGGAAGTTTTTTCACATTGCATATGTATGTGATAGAATCAGCGTTTACTATCACATCCTGGATCTCTGCTTCAGATGTGATATATGGCATGTTCGCAAATTCTGATATGCTTATAAGACCTCTGATATCATCGTGGTTGTGCGTGAGCATATCGGAAAGCAGCGTTTTTGATGGGGATTTCAGATAGGATTTGTAGGCTTCGATGAGTTTCCCTCCAGATATGAAGGAGCATCGCGCAAATCCTGCCAGATCTTCGACATCCACCTGCTTCACGGAAGACAGATTAAACAGCTTTTTGTATTTGCGGGTTATCTTGTATATGTCAAAACTGCGTATGGTATCAATGGTTGTAGCGATGTCAAATTGATCATATTTGGTCTTCATGTATGGAATGTCAAATGTGTCGCCGTTGTATGAGACCAGAGTACCAAATGAACTGAGTTTATCCTGAAATGATTGCAGCATCTCAGGTTCTGATTTCCCATCGTCGTTGAAGAGGAGAACTGTGTTAAAGTGATCATCTTCAAGATATCCATATCCTATGAGATACAGATCTGATCTTGCGGCGCTGAGTCCGGTAGTCTCTATATCGAAGTATAGAATATCATATGGATTGGCTGAGATTCCTGATGTGTCAACATTTATATCTTCTGTGTATGTGTAAACTTTCATGCTATATCCTTTCTGCTATTTGAGCTGATATATTATATAGTAGCCGTGACAGTTCAAAAAAGCAAACATATATTCACAACTGAGAAATTATATGATATAATTACAAAGATTTAATGTCGGTTTTTATACACTTTTTTAGAACCATATTGAAAATAACTTAACAGGGAGATCGTGATGATTTCTTATATAAAAGGAAGTCTGGAATATATAGGTGAAAATTATATAGTTATAGAATGTGGTGGAATCGGCTACAGACTTACGATTTCAACACAGTTCATCAATAGACTGCCGGATCGGCATGACCAGATCAAGGCATATACATATATGTATGTGAGGGAAGATGAGGTAAGTCTCTATGGATTCTACAGTGAGGATGAGCTTGAGGTATTCAGAGTTCTGATAAGTGTGAGCGGGGTAGGCCCAAAGGTTGCCATGTCACTTTTATCCACTCTTACTGTTCAGGAGCTGAGACTTGCGGTTATATCGGAGGATGTGAAAGCTATCTCCAAGGCAAACGGAATAGGAGCGAAGGGAGCTTCCAGGATCATATTGGAACTTAAAGATAAGCTTAAGATGGAAGATATGATAGATAGTGCCTATGAAGCAGGTACGGCATCAGTTGTTTCCGGAAGTGGTGATGCCAGGTCGGCTGTTGTATCAGCACTCACAGCACTCGGATATTCTGGCCTGGAGGCAGGAAGGGCTGTAAGTAAGGTTAAAGATGCTGAGTCACTTGACGAAGAACAACTGCTGAAGGCGGCACTTAAGAATATACTGTGATATAGATCTGATGGGAGCTGACAGATGGTAGTAGTCAGATAGCTGCAGTCAGATTTATCACATTCAAACAATAAAAAGCAGGTAATTACAGATATGGGCAGAATTATTTCTACAGAAACACTTGATATAGAAGAGGAAAGAAGTGAATACAGTTTAAGACCAAAGTACCTGAATGAGTATATTGGCCAACGAAAGGTGAAGGACAACCTCAGGATATTTATAGAGGCAGCAAAAAAGAGGAATGAACCCCTCGACCACCTGCTTCTGTATGGCCCGCCGGGACTCGGAAAGACCACACTTTCCACAATTGTTGCGAATGAGATGGGGGTCAACATCAAGATCACGTCAGGACCGGCGATAGAGAAGCCGGGAGAGCTGGCGGCCATACTCAACAATCTTTCAGATAACGACATTCTTTTCATAGATGAGATACACAGACTCAGCACACAGGTTGAGGAGGTGTTATATCCGGCTATGGAGGATTATGCGATAGATGTCGTCATAGGCAAGGGAGCTGGAGCCAGATCCATAAGGCTTGATCTTCCAAAATTCACTCTTATAGGAGCGACAACCAGAGTTGGTATGCTGTCCGCTCCGTTGCGAGACAGATTTGGTATGGTTGATAAGCTGGAGTTTTACAGCCATGAGGATCTGAAAGAGATAGTGGTGAGATCGGCGGGAGTTCTCGGTGTGGATATAGACGATGAGGGAGCTCTTGAGATAGCAAGGAGATCCAGAGGAACCCCGAGACTTGCCAACCGTCTTTTGAAGCGGTGCAGAGATTATGCTGAGGTGTGTCATGATGGTTTCATCAATCAGGACATAGCCAAGGGAGCTCTGGACAAGTTCCAGGTTGATTCCATGGGACTTGATGTGAATGACAGGAACATCCTTATGACGATGATAGAAAAGTTCTCCGGCGGCCCTGTGGGACTCGATACACTTGCTGCTGCTGTGGGTGAGGATCCGGGGACCATTGAAGATGTGTATGAACCATATTTTATCATGAATGGTTTCATAAACAGAACTCCAAGGGGAAGGGTTGTGACGGACTTGTGTTACAAGCATTTTGGACTTGACGCATTTATAGATAACAAATAAACATATCATAATAAGATAGAAGGAGAATGGGTATGGCACAAAAGAATGATATCAAGGTAGTGATAAATAATAAAGTATATACGCTTAGTGGACAGGAGAGCGAGGATTATCTTCAGAATGTCGCTACGTATATAAATGGCAAGATTGCAGAATGCCAGTCATCTGAGGCATATAGAAGATTTAATGCTGAATACCAGAATGTACTCCTTGCACTGAATATTGCTGATGATTATTTCAAGGCAAAGGATCAGGTCAACCAGATGCTCACTGAGGATGACGATAAGGATAAGCAGATATATGATCTCAGACATGAAGTGATAGAAGTTCAGATAAAGTATGAGTCTGCCCAGAAGATGATCGAGGAATACAAAGAAAAGATCAGTGAACTTCAGAGACAGATCATCAAACTTGAAGCGGAGAAAAATGTTAAATAAGACGGAAATTTTGGCGCCTGCGGGCAATTTTGAAGCTGTTAAAGCTGCTGCAAATGCACATGCGGATGCGGTCTATCTGGGCGGGAGCCTGTTTAGTGCCAGAGCATTTGCAGGCAATTTTGATGAGGCAGAGCTTCTAAAGACTATAGATTACTGCCATGCATTTGATGTGAAAGTGTATATGGCAATAAACACGTTGCTAAAGAATAATGAAATTGGAAGGCTCCCATCATATGTGGAGCCTTATTACTGTGAGGGTGTGGACGGCATCATAGTACAGGATGTCGGCGTTGCCTCAGTTCTTGCGGAGTGTTTCCCGGATCTTCCATTGCATGGAAGTACACAGATGAGTGTGTCTGGAATCCCGGGGGCATCGTTTCTCAAAAAAATCGGTATGACAAGATTTGTACCTTCTCGCGAGCTGTCACTGGAAGAAATCAGGATTATCAAAGAAAGCGTTGATATGGAGATAGAGACATTTGTGCACGGTGCCATGTGTTACTGTTATTCAGGAAGATGTCTCATGAGCAGTTTTGCCGGTGGAAGAAGCGGCAACAGGGGACGCTGTGCGCAGCCGTGCAGAAAGAGATACACGGTGGGGAATGCGCATGAGTATGCCCTTAGCCTGAAGGATATGTGTATGCTGAAAGATGTGGCTGCTCTGATGGAAGCCGGCATAGATTCTTTCAAGATCGAGGGAAGGATGAAGAAACCTGAATATGTAGCGGCCACTGTACAGGCGTACCGTGAGGTCAGGGATGCGGTTCTTTCCGGCGGTGATGTGGATAAGGTGGCTGAGGCTTATGAGAAACGTCTGCTTGACATATATAACAGAGGCGGATTCTGCAAAGGGTATTACTTTACGAAGAATGGCAGGGATATGCTTGCAAATAAGCGTCCTAATCATACGGGTATGCAGATAGGTCAGATCTCACGTGTGGAGCAGCCGTATGTTCAGATCAGATTATCTGAGGCGGTGTCTGAGGGCGATATCCTGGAGATACGTGGCAAAAAGGAGATTGTAGAGATAACCTGTAATGCCACAGCAAATGCAGGCGGTGTGGTAAAGCTGAAGGCAAAATCATTTAAGAATATTGCAAAGGGCAATCCTGTCTACAGGACGAGAAATAACAGTCTGCTTGACAGCATGCGAAAAGATGTGATAGAAAATGACAGACAGATTGATATATATGCAGATGTCGAGGCACATGAGGGAAGTCCACTTATATTGAGGCTTGGCAGGGATGAGAGCTGCACTGATGTGTGCGTCAAAGGCGCTGTGTGCGACAGGGCCCAGAATAAGCCTGTGACGGCAGAGCAGATAAAGGATAAGATCTTAAAAACAGGTGGAACATATTATCAGATCAGAAATATAAAGTCGTCTGTTGACGGCAATATATTTGTGCAGATGGGTGCGGTGAACAGCGTCAGAAGAGAGGCTATAGAGGCGCTTACGGATGTGCTGGCGGGACGGTATAGACGAAGCAGAGACAATATAAGGTCTGTGTGCAGCGCGGGTGTTCAGAGACAAGACTGCGTGCTTAAAGGTGTCACGGTTCTGGTATCCACAGATGAGCACGTAAATATTGTTAAGAATTATAAATGGGTAACGAATATAATTGTAGATTATAATATCAGACAATATGGTGGTATGTTGTCGGAATGTGGATTTAAAGTTTATCTGGCTCTCCCTGAGATACTCAGACAAAAAGATCTGCACAGAATGGAAGATCTGAGAGACAGTCTTGACAGATATGATGGTGTTATGATAAAGAATATAGACGAACTTGGGCTTATAAGTTCCATAGATTATTCCGGCACTGTCATTCTTGATTCAAGTCTGTATGCGTACAACGATGATGCTATCAGATTCTACAGTGGTGTGCTGGAGAATGCATGTTTTATATCACCGCAGGAACTCACATTTGATGAGCTGGCGGGACTTTCTGCTGATATGATCCTTAAGCTGTATGGCTATCAGAAAGTCATGATAACTGCGAACTGCATAAAATCAAATTATCATCATGCATGTGGTGATGGCCGCAGCGATGTGTATGATATGACCGATGAGATGTCCAACAGATTTTATGTAAAAAATGACTGTGCTACGTGTACGAATGTGATATATAATGGCGTACCGACCAGTGTGATCGACAAGTTAGGGGCTCTGAGATCTGATTATCAGGCATATCTCGTAGAACTGACAGTAGAGAATGCTGACGAGGCGAAAAAAGTAATGGACTGTGTGGAAAATGCAGTTTCAGGGAAAAGGACAGATGGTTTTATAAAAGACTACACAAGAGGACATTACTATAAAGGAATAGATTGATTGACTTGAAAAGGTGAAAGAATGGTTACAATACTGAGTGAGATTGCGAAATATCTGATCATATTTTTCATGGTTTTGTATACGGTGAAGTGTTTTACCGTGTTGAAACCGGTGTCTTCTGACAGGAAGAGAAGGGCACTTAATGTACAGATATTTTATGTGTTCATGATACATTTTCTGTGTTATATGACACTGTATCTGCACTATCAGAAGAAAAGTATACTGATATTTTATGTGGTGCAGATGATAGTATCAATTACATATATGGTTTCATATCATGCGATATACAAGGAGTCGTCGAGACTTATTACAAATAATATGTCATTCCTGCTCCTTATAGGATATGTGATGCTGACAAGACTTGATTTTGATCTTGCTAAGAAGCAGTTCATATTTGCAACTATCATGCTTGTTGTCACGGCGTTCATACCTATGCTCATAATGAAGATACCGCAGGTGAGAAACTGGAATGTATTTTATGCGATATTTGGTATAGGATTCCTTGCGACGGTATTTATACCGCATGTGGGAATCGACAAATATGGATCAAACAACTGGATAAGCATAGGCGGATTTTCCATGCAGCCTATGGAGATCGTCAAGATCATTTTCGTATTTTTCCTTGCCAGCTCTTTTTTAAAGGCAAAGGATTTCAAGGACATGATGAAGACTGTTATCGTTGCAGGTCTGTTCATGCTTGTCCTTGTGGCTGAGAAGGATCTGGGTGGTGCGGTCATATTCTTCATGGTATTTGTCATGATGCTTTATCTCGCTACGGGAAAACATATGATACTTATCGGCGGAGGTCTTGGAGGCAGTGTCATAGCAGTGGTAGGTTATATGCTGCTCAAGGATCATTTCAGCCATGTTACGGTCAGAATAGACGCATGGCTCAATCCGATAGAGTATATAGATGGAAGCGGATATCAGGTTGCACAGAGTCTTTTTGCCATTGGATCCGGTGGATTTGAGGGTTCAGGACTTTGCCGGGGACTTCCAACGTCCATACCGGTCGTGACCAGCGACTTTATATTTGCGGCCATATGTGAGGAACTTGGAGTCATATTTGGATTGTGCCTTCTCCTCATGTACCTGAGCTGCTTTATATATTTTATAAATATATCGATGAAAGTTAGAGATGCTTTCTACAAAAATGTAGCTTTTGGATTCACTATATGTTTTATATTCCAGATATTCTTAAATGTGGGCGGAGTTGTCAAATTCATTCCATCCACAGGTGTCACACTTCCGCTTGTAAGTTATGGAGTAAGTTCGGTGGTGAGCACGCTTATAATGTTTGGAATCATACAGGGCATATGTGTATTAGAAAACAGTGGAGTTGATAAGAATGTCACGCAGAGATTATCCGGACAGACAGAATGGACAGAGAACAGTTCAGGCGTCAGGGACAGTCAGAAACAGAACAAACGCAGGAAAACAGAATACAGAGATGAACAAAAGAGGACAAGGGCGCAGAAACCAGCAGACACCCGTAAGACAGAATCAGATGAATTCTGGGGAGAATGATGGCATCCTTGACAAGAAGACGAATGACAAAAAGAATATCCCGGTTCTTGTCATAACTTACTTTGTTGTGCTTATATTCATATGCATGTTTGCGTATATCATTGTGTTTATGGTGAGGGATTCACGTACATTTATCGCCAATTCGTACAATGACAGACAGTCGCTTTATGCTGAGAAGATAACAAAGGGCAGCATAATTTCCAGCGATGGCAATATACTTGCAGAGACGCTGACTGATGATGAGGGCAACGAGTACAGAAACTACCCATATGCAAATGTATTTGCCCATGCAGTCGGTTATGACAGCAATGGCCAGGCGGGACTTGAGATGAGTTCGGCATATTACCTGCTCACCTCAAATCAGAATATAGTGACGCAGACATATAACAAGCTCAAGAACGAGAAGAGCATTGGAAATAATGTAGTCAGCACACTTAATTCAACTATGCAGAGCACTGCTTATGATGCTCTCGGATACAACGATGGCGCAGTTGTGGTCATGGAGCCTGATACAGGAAAGATCCTGGCCATGGTATCAAAACCTGACTTTGATCCGAATGACATAGACAATGTGATAGAGCAGTCACAGGATTCGGATAGTTCGTATCTGCTTAACAGAGCGACCCAGGGACTTTATCCGCCGGGATCAACTTTCAAGATACTGACAGCTCTTGAGTATATACATGAGAACAGCAATTACCAGAAGTATTCCTATGAGTGTGAGGGCGAGGATATATTTGACGGCGTGCAGATACACTGTTCAGATTATGCGGTGCACGGAACGGTCGATCTTGCCGATTCCATAGCAAAGTCATGTAACACATCATTTGCAAATATAGGAATGCATCTGAATAAACAGTCGTACAGGGATTTGTGTGAGAAGTTCCTGTTCAACAAGGATCTGCCGTATGATGGATATTACAGAAAGTCACAGTTCAAACTGAATGCAACCTCAGATGACTCTGATATACCGCAGACGGCGATAGGACAGGGTGATACACTTATCACACCTCTTCACAGTGCCATGATCATGAGTACCATAGCAAACGGCGGAGTGATGATGACTCCTTATATGATAGACAGGATCGAGAGCTGTGACGGCAATCTGGTAAAGACATTTAAACCGGAGACATATGGCAAGATCATATCCGCATCAGATGCACGCACACTGAAGGATCTGATGCTCGGTGTTACATCTTACGGTACAGCTTCAGATGCATTTGCGGACACATCATATACGATAGCTGGAAAGACAGGAACAGCGGAGTTCAATGAGAACATGGATTCCCACTCATGGTTCGTAGGTTTCTCAAATGTAGATGATCCGGACATCGTTGTCTGTGTCATCGTTGAGAATGCAAGTTCTACAGGAGCCTCGGCAAAATATATAGCCAGACAGTTGTTTGATGCATATTATAATTATGTGAAATAAGTGGTTTATAGCGGCAACTTATAATACTCATTTATATTTACTTTAAAATTATAATGACATATGATATACTGTTTTCAAGTTTTTAATGCCATAGTAGACAGATGATCTGCAAAGCTGCAGAAAGTCTGGGGTACACACCTAGAGAAAACAGGAGGAATTGCGGTGATTGAAGCAACAAGCTGTGGAGGTGTGGTAATCTTCAGAGGAAAAGTATTGTTATTGTATAAGAATTACAAGAACAAATACGAAGGATGGGTTCTCCCAAAAGGAACGGTCGAGAAAGGTGAAGAACATGACGAGACGGCTCTGAGAGAAGTAAAAGAGGAGACTGGTGTAAGCGCATCTATAATTAAGTACGTTGGTAAAAGCAATTATTCATTCAATACTGCTTTTGACACTGTCAACAAGGATGTTCATTGGTATCTCATGATGGCGGACAGCTATTACAGTAAGCCTCAGAGAGAGGAATATTTCGTGGACTCCGGTTACTACAAGTACCATGAAGCCTACCACCTTCTAAAATTTCCAAACGAGAAGCAGATACTTGAACAGGCTTATGGTGAATATATTGACCTGAAGAAGAATAATCTGTGGGGAAGCAAGAAGTATTATTAAGACAAAAAGGCTTTTGTATGAGAGTACATAAGCCTTTTGTGTTATATGTATAATATAGGGAGAGTATAGATGAAAAATAAAAAGAAAAGAAAAAAGACAGCAAAGGATATAATACTTGACATCTGCCTTGTGGTGCTTCTGCTTGTCGCTGCGGGAAGCGGAGCTTACCTTGTGCGGTATTATTATATAGCAAAGACAGCACAGAATAATTTTGATAATTTAAAGGACATGATGGACACAGAACAGGAGGCAGATGGGGAAAAGGATACTAAGATCACATTGCCGGCTGGAAATGATGCCAAGGGTTCTGTGACTATCTTAAAACGCTTTGAGAAGTTATATGAGAAGAACAGTGATCTTGCAGGATGGCTGACCATAGATGGAACGACTATAGACTATCCGGTTATGTACACGCCTGAAGACAATGAATATTATCTCCATCTTGATTTTGATAAGAACTGGAGTGATCCTGGAACGCCGTTTATAGATTCTCACTGCAGACCGTTTGAGGACATAACATCGAATGTTCTCATATATGGACACAACATGAGATCTGGTATCATGTTCAGGGAACTGCTGCAGTATCAGGATGAGGATTTCTACAAAGAGCATAGTAAAATAGAGTTTGATACATTGTATGAGCTTGGAACATATGAGGTTATTGCAGCCTTTAAGGCGCAGATATATGCGGATGATGATGTGGATCATTATCATTATTACGAGTTCTTTGATGCGGACAACAAGGAAGAATTTGATGAGTATGTGAATTTTGCAAAGAGCAACACTCCGTACACTATAGAGCAGAGCGCACAGTACGGTGATGAACTCATAACACTTTCAACATGTTCATCACACACGAATGAGGGCAGATTTGTTGTGGTTGCTAAAAAGGTGAAATAAATAAAAAAATGACACAGCATGATATTATGCTGTGTCATTGGTATACTAAAAACCTAGTGTTTAAACTAGTTTGAAGGCTTTTAGTATAGTATAAAATCATGAGGAGTGCCGGCTGCGGGACTTGAACCCGCACGATGTTGCCACCAACAGATTTTGAGTCTGCCTCGTCTGCCAATTCCGACAAGCCGGCCCGTACAACAATCGTTATCTTAACATATAAAAAAAACAGTGTCAACCGCTAATAGTGATGAGGAGGTATGCGTTATGATAAAAAGAAAAGTGAAACAGGAGATAGATTCTGCCTTCAATGAACTGGATATGAACCTTGCAAACAACTACAAGGATCTGGCACATGCAGCTCTCAGACAGGTGGATGAGCTTGTGGCGAAGCTCTACAGTGAGGGCCAGTTAAAAGATAAGGATCATGATAAACTGGTGTCCTGTATTGATGAATATAAGAGACGTATGGCTGGATATCATCACTGATAAAGTCCTGTGCTAAAAGGCACAGGACTTTATCTTTATAGGGATCAGTATTGTTTCATTATCTCACGTTTGAGTTTCTTGATTATTCTTTTTTCAAGTCTTGATATATATGACTGGGATATTCCCAGCATGTCGGCAACCTCTTTCTGGGTTTTCTCTTTCCCTTCGACAGTGTTTATTCCGTATCGCAGCTCTATGATGGTTCTTTCCTTTTCGCACAGCTTGGAAACCGCCATGTCCAGCAGATTCCTGTCAACTTCGGTCTCGAGATCACGGTAGACTATGTCCTCGTCCGTTCCGAGTATGTCAGACAGGAGGAGTTCGTTGCCGTCCCAGTCCACGTTCAGCGGCTCATCTATTGAGACTTCGGTCCGCAGCTTGCTGTTTCTTCTAAGAAACATAAGTATCTCATTTTCTATGCATCTTGATGCATATGTTGCAAGCTTGATATTCTTGTCGTTCCTGAAGGTATTTATGGCTTTTATGAGCCCTATGGTGCCGATGGATATCAGATCTTCGATTCCCACACCTGTATTGTCGAATTTTTTAGCTATGTACACCACAAGTCTCAGATTCCTCTCTATCAGCAGCTTTTTTGCCTCGTCTGACTGATTTTCAGTGAGTTCGTTTATGACCATGGCTTCCTCAACGGGTTCAAGTGGTGCTGGCAATACCTCTGTACCCCCGATGTAATGGACATCTCTGTTATTTTTCAGAGACAGCAGTGAAAGATTGCTTGCAACTGTAAATTTAAAGTCGTTACCCCTTATTGTGTTTAACATGTCTTTGGCCTCGTTTCATATAATTTTTATTTAGAAGAATGCATTTGTCAGTTCGAAGTATTGTAAATGTATTAGGGCTGATTCCAATCAGAGGATTTTTCTCTATGTATTTGGTGTCAATGAACATGTAATCTGCGTCCATGGCCAGCAGCATCTGCCCTTTAGAACAAATGGTGTTGTATGGAATCAGGTGTAATCCTTTGGGAAAAGCTTTCTGATAGCTGCATATAGATGATGGATCATTCATATAGTTGTCTATCACAGGAAGCATTTCGGTGGTTGCCAGAGCTGCGGCGACCGGATATGTTGCGATGGCAACATGCCTGCCGGTAAGCCTGCATCTCAGAGTGTTTCCGGTATCTATGTATCCGATAGCATTTGTGAGCCGGCTTTTTTTCCCAAGTAATACATTTGTCAGAATGTTCAAATAATTCACTTCTTTTATTTAATGCACTATGAATTATATATGCAGGATGGTAAGAAATAAGTCGCATTAAAATAAATGAAGCCACGATATTTCGATTGAATTTTTGAAATGTTGATGGATATGTGGTTAAGTTTTTCAATTTACGACTCTATATTAGAAAAATGTGTATAAATCTGTGGATAATGTGGAAAAGTGCTAAAACACACCAATATGTGCGAAAATTACAGACAATTTGCGACATAGTGTGATATCTATCGAAATATAATAATAAAAAACGGAAAGTGTGTATATGGGAGAGAAAATTAATCCTGAGCTTGAACTGGCGATAGATTCATCGGAATACAGCAGGGATAATAGCCTTTATCTGGGGTATGATGCGGAAAAAGATACCTGGCTGCTGATCCTCAGATACACAGGAGATATAGAGGATCTGAATGGCAAGGTCATAAATAACTGTGTATATCTTCTCGGAGGATTTGCCGTGATAAATATAGATACGGCAAACATAAGTATTTTGCAGAGTGATCCCCGGGTGCTGTATATCGACAAGGCAAATTATTACAGCTATGGAATAACGGGCAACTACTATGAGAAATATCTGTCGTGTATGTCGGGGAGTTTTGACGAAAGATATGGTCTGACGGGGGAAGGTGTGTGCATAGGGATCATAGACAGTGGACTCGATATAAGAAATACAGAGTTTGCTGGTGACGGAAATACAAGAGTTGTGTCGTATTGGGATCAGAATATGTCATATGACATGGAATATCCCAATCGCTATGGCGTTGGAAGGATATATGACAGGGCAGAGTTATCGCGGATGTACAGGGATGGTATGTCACCCGGTACATCAGATAATGACCACGGAACTGCTGTGGCTTCGGTTGCTGCAGGAAGTGAGACCGGGGTTGCGGTGCAGTCGGATATAATTATGGTGGAGCAGCGGAAAAACCGAAATTACCCGGACACCATCAGTATAATGATGGGAGTAGACATGCTTGTAAGATACGGTATGGAAAATCAGATCCCCATGGTCATAAATCTGTCGTATGGCAACAATTACGGAGCCCACGATGGAAGCGGACTGCTCGAGATATTCATTGACACGCTATCCCAGATGGCTAAGGTAAGCTTTGTAACCGGTACGGGCAATGACGGTGACAGATCCCTGCACACAAATGGACTGCTCGGCAACGTGAGCTATGCAGATCTGAACGTGACAGTCATAGGGGGAATTGGCAATTTTGGACTTCAGATATGGAAAAGCTACATTGATATATTTGACGTGCTTGTGTATTCGCCTTCATATGAACTTGTGACATATCTGTCCGAAGGGCAGACAGTGACCGGGATGAGATATGGGGAGACTGTCATTCAGGGGATATCACAGACGCCATCGCCATACAACGCAAAACAGCTCATATATATATTCTTCCAGTCGGACTCATATATACAGGAAGGAGTATGGAAAGTGCGTCTCATTCCCAAAAGTATTGCAAATGGTGTGTTCAATGCGTACCTTCCCGGAGAATCATATGTCACAGGACAGGTGTACTTTGAAAATGCCGTGCCATTTGGATCGCTTACCATACCGTCTACGTCAAAAAGTGCCATATCGGTGGCGTCCTACGATCAGAATACAGGAGGGATAACAGGCTTTTCCGGCCGTGGTTTCACGACGGATAACGGTATAAAACCTGATATCGCTGCACCGGGAGTCGGTATCACCGTATCCGTGGGAGATGGAGTGTATGCTATGGCTGATGGAACATCGCTTTCCACGGCATTTGTGTCAGGGGGAGCTGCACTTCTCATGGAGTGGGGGATAGTGATGGGAAATGATCCGTTTATGTATGGGGAACGGCTTAAAGCACAGCTTATAAGAGGGGCTGGAAAGCTTGGAAATCAGGCTGTATACCCAAACAGATATGTGGGCTGGGGAACTTTTTGTGTTGAGGGAAGTCTTCAAGGGATTTCCAGATAGAATGAAAGATAATTAATATTTGAAAAATGTGTGGAGATATGTCAGATAATTGTGTATAATGACATTTAAACGTGCATTTAGGCAAAGATAAGGCAAAGAAAAAGACGGGGTAATACAAAAATGGTAGGATTTTATAATTATACAGTTATACTGACATATATGAGTCTGGCTTCATCTATAACAGGACTCTTTTTTACATTCAATGGACATCTGAGTATAGGAATATTGTGTCTTGCGTTGTCGGGACTTTTTGATGCATTTGATGGCAAGGTTGCGAGAAGCAAAAAGGACAGAACTAAGGATGAGAAGAGATTCGGTATTCAGATCGATTCACTATGTGATCTGGTCAGCTTTGGTGTCTTTCCTGTAGTTCTCTGCTGGTATTCAGGAATGAATACGCCGGCAGGGATGATCATATTGGTTCTTTACTGCCTTGCGGGCATGATCAGACTGGCATATTACAACGTTCTTGAGGAAAAAAAGAACAATGATGCAGAGGATGCAGAGGTTGTTGAGGCTCCTGACGGAAGAAAGTATTTTCATGGAATGCCTATCACAGCTATATCGGTTGGACTTCCTGTGCTTTATGTGACATCACCTCTTCTCGGAAGCTATTTTCCTATAGCACTCCATGCGATCATGATACTGGCAATGGTTTTGTTTATAACAGATTTCAGATTTCCTAAGCCAACCACTAAGGAATTGATGGTAATCATAGCTATAGTTGCGATTGCCGTTATATGGGTGCTTATCAGATACCTGGTGAGGATCAATGTTATACAGCTGCCATATATATGCACATTTTTATTATAGGAAGATCATTATAGGAAGAGAGACGAATGAGAAGATTACCTTATGCACAATATAGAGTCCGCAGGGATGTTCAGGGGGTATCCGGTCAGGATGCGTTACTTGGAAAGTTATATGGAACGGCTTTGGGAAGAATGCTTTTATCTGTGCTTGTAAGACCGTCGGTGTCCAGGATAGCCGGATGGTTGCTGGACAGAAAGATATCTACACTTGCAGTTAAGCCATTTATCCAAAAGAATTCGATTGATATGTCTATGTGTGTGAAGCAGGACTTTGATTCATACAACGACTTCTTCAAGAGGAAGCTTGTAGACGGTGCAAGACCACTTGCGGATGTGCCGGGGGGATTTGTCAGTCCGTGTGACAGCAGACTTACGGTATATAATATAGAAGATACTGATAAGGCGGTTTTCAATATAAAGGACTCTGAGTATACGTTATCAGAACTGCTCCGGGACAGAAAACTTGCGGAAAGATACAAAGGCGGAAAATTATGGCTTTTCAGACTGTGTGTTGATGATTATCACAGATATATCTACAATGTTGATGGAATTCAGTCTGACGTCAGAAGGATTGATGGAATATATCACACCGTAAATCCAATCGCCAGCGAGTATTATCCTATATATAAGGAGAATACCAGGGAATATTGCCTTATAAAGACGCGTGGGATGGGTACAGTTCTGGCTATGGAAGTTGGGGCTATGCTGGTTGGACGTATAGAGAATGCCCATATGCACAGATGCAGAGTGCGAAGAGGACAGGAGAAGGGGAATTTTGCTTTTGGCGGTTCTACCATCATCCTGCTTACCCAGAAAGATCAGGTGACGCCGCTTTCAGAGATTGAAAAGAATTCGGTGGATGGAATTGAGACAAGGGTCAGACAGGGAAGTCTGGTCGGTATGATAAAATAAGTTATTATCAATTAGAAAAAGCAACGGAGAATATCATATTCATGTAAAATGATATTCTCCGTTGCTTTTTGTTATCTGTGTTCAAATGTTATTGCTCAGTAGAGCGGACGTGACGCTTTATTGCATCGAATGTCTCCTGGCTGATGACATGTTCTATCTTACATGCATCCTCTGCGGCGGTTTCTTTGGCAACGCCAAGGCTTGTGAACCATGAGGAGAGAAGCTGATGTCTCTCATATATCATCTCTGCGATCTTCCTGCCGGCTGCTGTGAGTGTTATGTAACCGGAATCGCTGACTTCAATATAATTCATCTCTCTCAGATTCTTCATGGCAACGCTGACGCTGGATTTCTTGTATCCGGTCTCACCTGCCACATCGACACCTCTTACTACTGGAAGCTTCTGACTGAGAACAAGAATGGTTTCAAGATAGTTCTCGACTGATTCGTTGGTGGTCAACATATTTATATATCCCCCTTATATGATCGAAGTATATCCGCAGACAAGACTGTCTGCACTATATCGGTTTTATGCCGGCTGATGCCAGCTTGCTTATATAAAAGTATATCACAGATAAAGTTTTAGTTCAATTTTATAATTGAGACAGGTAAAGTGATAAATAGGTACTTTTTATCAATAAATGCGATTTGTTTTGTGTAATTAGTCCAAAATAATTTATATTATTGACATCTAATTAATGTTAGTATATACTAACCACGATATGAAAATCAGTGGTTGAAAACTGCTATTTAAGGAGGTGCAATTATGCCATTAACATTTGCAAAACCGGGTGAGGCTAACGTCATCAAGAAAGTTGGCGGAAGAGAGAAGACAAGACTGTTTCTTGAAAAGCTGGGCTTTGTTGAGGGCAGTGTTGTAACTGTCGTGGCAGAGAATGCTGGAAATCTTATCGTGAACATCAAAGATTCCCGTGTTGCCATTGATAAAGATATGGCCAGTAAGATACTTGTATAGGTGTGTTTACATGTATTGGACTGACAACAAATGTATGTAAAAGGAGTAATGTCATGAGCACATTGAAGGATGTCAAGGTTGGCAGTACAGTCACTGTCAAGAAGATTGCAGGCGAGGGTCCTGTAAAGAGACGTATCATGGACATGGGCATCACAAAGGGTGTACAGGTTTATGTGCGTAAAGTTGCGCCGCTCGGTGATCCTGTAGAGGTTACAGTAAGAGGCTACGAGTTATCAATACGTAAAGCTGATGCTGAGATCATTGAGGTAGAGTAACAGCTTATTTTTTTGTTCATACGTTAGTGTATGCTAACATATGATAGAAAAGGCTAATGCAGTGTGCATTGGCGGGTGAGATACCCCTACAAAGAAGATATTTTCGTAAGGAGGGGCCCACGTTAGTGGGAGGATTCCTTCAGAGGAAGCGCACTGATGTGCGCGTAGGTCATCAAGCTTCGCTTGACGACACATTGCGAAGCACGCAGACGCCGTGCGTAAGCACCTTTAAATGCGTCTGCACAATACAATAGGAAAGAGGGTAAACAATGTCAGTAAAGATTGCACTTGCAGGAAATCCTAACTGCGGTAAAACAACATTATTCAATGCTTTGACTGGCGCTAACCAGTACGTAGGTAACTGGCCAGGTGTTACAGTCGAGAAGAAAGAGGGTAAGCTTAAAGGTAACAAGGATGTTATCATAACTGACCTTCCTGGTATCTATTCACTTTCTCCATACACTCTTGAGGAAGTTGTTGCCAGAAATTATCTTATTCAGGAATATCCTGATGCCATCATCAACATAATTGATGGTACTAACATAGAGAGAAACCTTTATCTCTCAACACAGCTTATTGAGCTTGGAATCCCTGTTGTCATGGCTGTCAACATGATGGATCTTGTAAAGAAGAACGGCGATTCCATCAACATCAAGAACCTGAAGGAAGCTCTTGGATGTGAGGTTGTTGAGATCTCAGCTCTTAAGGGTACAGGTATTGACGAGGTTAAGGAGAAGGCTATCGCTGCAGCAAAGTCTAAGACAGCAAATGCAAGAGTTCATAACTTTGATGAGGCTGTTGAGGCTGCAATTGACAGCGTCAGCGCAAAGCTTGACATGGAGGAGAACAGAAAGAGATTCTTCGCTATCAAGCTCATCGAGAAGGATAGCAAGATCATAGAGCAGATGAAGAATGCTCCAGACTGCTCAGCAGAGATCAAGAAGCTTGAGGATGACTTCGATGATGACACAGAGAGTATCATCACAAGTGAGAGATATTCATACATTTCATCAATTATTGACAAGTGTGTAAAGAAGGCTGCAAAGGGACAGAAGCTTACAGTATCAGATAAGATCGACCGTGTTGTAACAAACCGTATCCTTGCACTTCCTATATTCGTGCTTATCATGTGGCTCGTATATTATATAGCAATGTCAACAGTAGGTGCATGGTGCACAGACTGGACAAATGATAACCTGTTCGGCGATGGTTTCCACCTCTTTGGAATCGGAAGCTCAGATTATGAAGATGCATCTGGTGACTATGATGCAGCAACAACAGCCCTCGATGCATACGGCGTACTCGTAACAGATGACGAGGATGCAGTTGATGTAGATGCTACAAAGGCAGCTATCGAGGCAAACACAAACACAGAGGCAAGCGTTAAGTATGAGATGGAAGATGAGGAAACACTCGATACATACGATATCGATGTTTACTACTCAGAGGTTCCAGCTGATGCTGACGAAGAGACAACAAACGCAATGACATATCTTGATGCAGTTGATTACTTCAACGAGACACAGATGGCAGAGATCGATCCTGCTGATTACGGCGTATTTGTTCCTTCTATCCCGGATCTTATCTCTACAGGACTTGACAAGATCGGATGTGCAGACTGGTTACACGGACTTATCATCGACGGTATTGTGGCCGGTGTTGGTGCGGTGCTTGGTTTCGTACCTCAGATGCTCGTACTGTTCATCTTACTTGCAATCCTTGAGTACTGTGGATATATGGCACGTATCGCCTTCATCATGGACCGTATCTTCAGAAAGTTCGGTCTCTCAGGTAAGTCATTCATTCCTATCCTTGTAGGTACAGGTTGTGGTGTTCCAGGTATCATGGCTTCACGTACAATCGAGAATGAGAAAGACCGTCGTATGACAGTCATGACAACAACATTTATACCATGTGGTGCTAAGGTTCCATTTATTGCCATGATCGCCGGTGCTATATTCGGTGGATCATCAATAGTTGCAACAAGTGCTTACTTCATCGGTATTGTAGCAATTATCTGCTCAGGTATAATTCTTAAGAAGACAAAGATGTTCGCTGGAGATCCATCACCATTCGTTATGGAGCTTCCACCATACCATATCCCAACAGTTGGTTCTGTACTCAGAAGTATGTGGGAGCGTGGCTGGTCATTCATCAAGAAAGCTGGTACAATAATCACGCTTTCAACAATCGCTGTATGGTTTACAACCTACTTCGGATTTGTTGATGGTTCATTCCAGATGCTTGATGAGAGCCAGATCGATTACAGTATCCTTGCAAAGATCGGTAATGCGATCGCTTGGATCTTCGTTCCACAGGGCTGGGGCAACTGGCAGGCAACTGTTGCATCTATCACAGGTCTTGTTGCCAAGGAGAACATCGTTGGTACAATGGGTATCCTCTACGGTGGTGGAGATGGTACAGTTTACCAGGCACTTGCAGGTGCATTCACAACAGCAAGCGGATTCTCATTCCTTGTATTCAACCTTCTCTGCGCACCATGTTTCGCAGCTATGGGTGCTATCAAGAGAGAGATGAACAGTGCTAAGTGGTTCTGGTTCGCAATCGGATATCAGTGTGGATTTGCTTATCTTGTAGCACTTGTTGTATTCAGAATTGCAGGTCTCTTCACAGGAGCTTGTACATTCGGTGTATGGTCAGTAGTAGCAATTGCACTTGTACTTCTGTTCTTCTTCATGCTGTTCCGTCCGGATCCAAACAAGAAGGTAAAGACAAGCAAGGAGTTCCTCAACGCTTAATATAAGTGTTTAGAAGGATTATATAAAAGGAGTGGTGACTTATGTCAGAGTATCTTGGTACAATCATTGTGGCAGCCATAATCGTTCTGATGGTGTTCTTCATTGTCAGAGGTATGGTAAAGGATAGAAAAAAGGGCAAACACATATGTGGTGGCGACTGTTCGAACTGTCATGGCGGATGTAGTCACAAGCTCTAAATAAAAAAGTTGTAGTATAAAATGAGTGTGCGTCGTAAAAATTTACGGCGCACATTTTTTGTACTTGAAATAACAAAAGATTTACTATATTATAAAAATATATTGGTACACGACTGGCGGAGACAGCCGAATAGCTGGTAGGAATTACCTACAGGGAGTGTACTGTTAAGACAAGCCGACCGCCTGGGCAAGCAAATATATCAAGACATGTATTTGTGTGCCCAGGTGGCCGGCTTTCTTTATTGGTGCAGACAGCTAGTAAAAGTTAATTGTTCATACAAGAACTTTAACATCTGCATCAGTGAATAAAAAACATGAGGCAATAACATCAGCTCACAGGTACGAGAAAACACATGGAGGTACAACAGAAAATGGAAATGTTATCACTTGAGAAGGAACTTAGCGAAAATGCATATCCGGGACGCGGAATCGTGATCGGTGTGTCCGAGGATGGCAAGAAGGCAGTGACAGCTTATTTCATCATGGGAAGAAGCTCAAACAGCCGTAACAGAGTATTTGTGACAGAGGGAGAGGGTATCAGAACAGAGGCATTTGATCCTTCAAAGCTTGAGGATCCAAGCCTTATCATCTATGCACCTGTAAGAGTTCTTGGCAACAAGACTATAGTTACAAATGGTGATCAGACAGATACTATATATGACGGACTTGACGATGAGCTCACATTTGAGCAGTCACTCAGAAGCAGACAGTTTGAGCCTGACGGCCCTAACTACACACCTAGAATCTCTGGTGTTATGCGCATAAAGAATGGTGTGTTCGATTATTCAATGTCCATACTTAAGAGCAACAACGGCAACCCTGCTGCAAATAACAGATACACATTCTCATATGAGAACCCTGTAGCTGGCGAGGGACATTTCATTCACACATATATGCACGATGGCAATCCACTTCCAAGCTTCGAGGGTGAGCCAAAGTGGGTAAAGATATCAGGTGATATTGACGAGTTCACAGACAAGGTATGGAACAGCCTCAACGAGGACAACAAAGTGTCACTGTTTGTAAGATATATCGACATCGCAACAGGCGAGTACGAGACAAAGATCGTGAATAAGAATAAGTAGGCAATTCAAGTACACAGACGCAAGATGTGAGCCGGATATAAATTATATTCGACGTATGGAATTAGGATATTATAAATAAAAAGGAGATATTTGATCATGAACGAGATTCAGTTAAAGTACGGTTGTAACCCAAATCAGAAGCCTTCAAGAATATATATGGAGGATGGCAGTGATCTTCCTGTTAAGGTTTTAAATGGCAAGCCTGGATATATCAACTTCCTTGATGCATTCAACGGATGGCAGCTCGTAAAGGAACTCAAGGCGGCAACAGGACTTCCAGCAGCAACATCATTCAAGCATGTTTCACCTGCTGGTGCTGCAGTTGGACTTCCGCTTACCGACACACTTGCAAAGATCTACTGGGTAGATGACCTCGGAGAGCTCTCACCACTTGCATGTGCATATGCAAGAGCAAGAGGAGCTGACAGAATGTCATCATTTGGTGATTTCATCGCACTTTCAGATGTATGTGACGCAGACACAGCACGCCTTATCAAGAGAGAGGTATCAGATGGTGTAATCGCCCCTGGATACACAGATGAGGCTATGGAACTTCTCCTTGCAAAGAAGAAAGGTAATTACAACATCATCCAGATAGATGAGAACTATGTTCCTGCTGAGATCGAGAGAAAGCAGGTATACGGGGTTACATTTGAGCAGGGAAGAAATGAGCTTAAGATCGACAAGGATCTTCTGTCAAACTTTGTCACAAAGAACAAGGATCTTCCAGAGCAGGCTGAGATCGATATGAAGATCGCACTCATCACACTCAAGTACACACAGTCCAACTCTGTATGTTATGTAAAGGGTGGACAGGCTATAGGTATCGGAGCCGGACAGCAGTCAAGAATCCACTGTACAAGACTTGCAGGACAGAAGGCAGACAACTGGTTCCTCCGTCAGTCACCACAGGTTATGGGACTCCAGTTCGTGGACGGACTTGGAAGAGCAGACAGAGACAATGCCATCGACGTATACATGGGCGATGAGTATGAGGATGTTCTTAAGGAAGGCGAGTGGCAGAAGAGATTCAAGGTTAAGCCTGAGGTGTTCACAGCAGAGCAGAAGAAGGCATGGCTGGCACAGAACACAGACGTTGTCCTTGGATCAGATGCATTCTTCCCATTCTCAGACAATATCGAGAGAGCCCACAAGAGCGGTGTCAAGTACATTGCACAGCCGGGCGGATCAGTTCGTGACGATCTTGTTATCGAGTGTGCTGACAAGTATGACATGGTCATGGTATTCACAGGAATCAGATTGTTCCATCACTAATATGTCAGAGTGCAGCGGCGGTGACGGACTTTTATATTCATAAATAAGACTAAGAGCGGTTTTGCTGATGAAAATCAGTAAAGCCGCTTTTTTACTTTATATTATGCGGATGTTGTGATAATATAAAATGATATGAGATGCGGGCATTTTGTCCGAATCTGAAGAATACTGTGATTTAAAGGAGATTAAATGTATGTCTAGACGTAAACGCAGCATATTTAAAGAGAGGAAAAAGATAAACTATAAATTGATATTTGCGGTTCTGCTTCTCATGTGTGCAGCAGTCCTTCTTATATCGTATGCGATATCTGCGATCATATCCCAGAAGGACGAACTGTACGATCAGGGAGTTGAGTATTATGAGGCGGGTTCCTATCAGGAGGCTATAGATTCCTTCAAGGCGGCGCTGGCTGAGAACCAGCTTTTCTCCAAGAAGAAGGATCAGAATACAAAACTGTATCTCGCTGATTCATATCTGAAGAGTGCGCAGTATTCGGAGGCTGCGGATACATATAAAGAACTTGTGGATTCGTCATACAGCGGATCGAATGTGAAGGATCTTCAGGAACTGGCATCTGCTATGGAAGATTTCTCCATGGGCAACTATGGCGGTGCACTTGATGTTCTGTTGAAACAGGCTGAGAAATATCCGGAATTATATATGTATGTTGGAACGTGCTATGCGGTGACGGATGATTCGGAGAATATGTTTGCAAGCTATGAGAAGTATGTCCAGACATTTGGATTTAATTCATATGTATATGCGATGTATGGCTCATATTATATGAATAACGGTGACATGGAGTCTTCTATTGCATATATTATGAACGGTCTTGACTGCGATGATACGGTCTACAGAAAAGAGCTTATCATGCTGGAGATCACATATTATGAGAAGCAGGAGGACTATGATAAGGCTTACGAGCTGGCTTCACAGCTCGTATCAGAGTATCCTGATTATGAGGTAGGACAGAAGGAATACACATTCCTTAGCACAAGAGTATCAGAACAGTAATTGAGAGCAGCCACTTTATGATGGCGGCGGTTTATATTGGATTTGGGAGGAATAATATGGAGATTCAGCTATGGAAGGAGATCCTCTCTCCTTACGAGCAGGCGGTTGATGAACTTCTGGTTAAGTTCAATCACATTATCATGCAGTATAAGAGCATGGGAAAATATTCACCTATAGAGAGTGTTACCGGGCGTGTAAAGACGGTTTCAAGTATTATTGACAAGCTCCAGAAAAAGCATATACCGATGGACCGGATTGTCGAGGAGATGGATGATATAGCCGGTATCAGGATCATGTGCCAGTTCAGAGAGGATATCGAAAAGGTTGTGGAGATTATCCGCGGCAGACAGGACATGCGTATCAGGGAGGAAAAGGATTACATAGCAAATGCTAAACCAAGTGGATATCAGAGTTACCACATCATTCTTGATTACGATGTATACACGGTAAATGGTTGCACGACTATACAGGCTGAGATCCAGATAAGAACCATGGCCATGAATTTCTGGTCGACGATAGAACACTCTCTGCAGTACAAATACCGCCAGGGAATCCCTGATGACATCAGAGCCAAGCTTAAGAATGCGGCGGATGCCACGGTCGCACTTGACAGGGAGATGTCGTATGTGCGTGGAGAGATCATGGATGCACAGAATTCGTTTAACATAAAGGCGAATATTGTGTCCGAGATCATAGTGAATATCCAGAATCTGTACAAAGTGGGAAATCCAAGGGAGATCCAGAAGATCCAGGATGAGTTCTATGCTATTTATCAGAGAGATGACATGGAGCTGCTTGAGAATTTTGCAAAGCAGCTTGATATTATTGCAGAAGGGTTTAAGGCCCAGAGCATCAAATAAGGAGTAATATATGGCTTTACCAAAGGCATTTGACGACAGGATAAAAACACAGCTTGGCGATGAATATGAGGATTATATAAAGTGTTTTGAAAGCGATATGTACCACGGAATCAGGGTCAACACATCAAAGATATCTGTGGAGGATTTCCTTAAGATATCACCGTTTGAACTTGAACCGGTACCTTGGACGAAAAATGGTTTCTATTATGATCCGAAGAGGTGCACGCCTTCAAAGCATCCGTATTACTATGCGGGGCTCTACTACATACAGGAACCGAGTGCCATGACACCTGCCAGCGTTCTTGATATAGAAGATGGAGACACGGTTCTCGATATATGCGCCGCTCCGGGCGGTAAATCCACGGAGCTTGCAGCAAAGCTTCACGGCACAGGAATGCTTATTTCAAATGACATAAGCAATTCCAGGGCGAAAGCTCTCCTTAAGAATCTGGAGCTTTTCGGAATAGGCAATATGTGTGTTGTGAGTGAGCCTCCGAACAACCTTTCAAGAGCGTTTGAAGGAACATTTGACAAGATACTTATAGATGCGCCGTGCTCGGGGGAGGGAATGTTTAGAAAATCCACCTCGATGATGACGGCCTGGGAGAACAATGGAACAGAGCTTTTTGCCGGACTTCAGAGGGGGATTCTGAATGAGGCATGTAAGATGCTGAAACCGGGAGGAAAACTTCTGTATTCCACATGTACATTCTCGCCGGAGGAGGACGAGAGATCGGTGGAGTATCTACTCTCAATAGATGACAGTATACATCTCATTGATTTCCCTAAGTACGAGAAATTTGACGATGGCAATCCGGCCTGGGGAGAGCCCGGGAACGAAGACCTGAAGAAATGTGCCAGACTCTGGCCTCACCATCTTAAGGGTGAGGGTCACTTTATCGCATTGTTCCAGAAAGACGAGGGGGACGCTGGATACGGAAGATCAGCTTATCCGTTCAAACCGTACAGATGTGATGAAGATTTTCTGGAATTTATGGGACATATATCTCACGATTCTGGTATAAAGACAGACCGGATAGAGGAAAATAAAGGAAGACTGTATTATATAAGCGAGGACATGCCGGATGTAAAGGGGCTCAGGCTTCTAAGACATGGGTTGTTCCTCGGAGAGGTCAAGAAGAACAGATTTGAACCAAGCCAGTCGCTTGCTATGTATCTCAGATCAGATCAGTTTGACAATGTAGTGGATCTTTCGTCGGAAGACATACGTGTTATCAAATATCTCAAGGGGGAGACTATAGAGATAGATGATATGGATGCGGCAAATGGATATGTGCTGGTGTGCGTTGACGGATATCCACTTGGATGGGCAAAGAATAACAGAGGAGTACTTAAAAACAAATATTTATCGGGATGGAGGATGATGTCATGAAGAAAATTGCAGTGATAACAGGTGCGTCATCAGGCTTAGGCAGGGAGTTTGCATTGCAGATCGCACAGAAGTATAAAACAGTTGAGGAGATATGGCTTATCGCCAGAAGAAAGGACAGGCTTAACGAGGTTAAGGCCGAGATAAAAGCTGTCAGCAGCAAGCTTGTGAGAATACTTGCGCTTGATCTCACAGATGAGACAGATATAAAGTTTTACAGGAATCTTTTAGAGAGACAGGATCCATCTATCAGAGTTCTTGTAAATGCAGCGGGTTACGGTATTGCAGGGCATTTTGAGAATATGACAGTTGATGATGTTACAGGAATGATAGATCTTAACTGTAAGGCTCTTGCGGCCATCACACACATATCACTTCCATATATGTCAGGACCGTCGAATATCATAAATCTGGCATCGTCAGCGGCATTCCTTCCGCAGCCGTCATTTGCCATATATGCGGCTTCAAAGTCCATGGTACTCAGCTTTTCAAGGGCTCTTGGAAGGGAACTTGAGGGAAGAGGCATCACGGTGACGGCAGTTTGTCCGGGTCCTGTGAAGACAGAGTTTTTTGATGTCGCACAGAAATATACAAAATCAAAACCATATAAGATGGTCTTAAGGGCAGATCCTGTGAAGGTGGTTAAGCTTGCATTATTTGACGCTTACTACATGAGCGGAGTTTCAGTATATTCGCCGCTTATGAAGGCATTCAGGATAGTGTGCAAATATCTGCCACACAGTCTGCTGATAAAATTCATGAAATAAACTATGCCCATATGACAGACGTGGGCAGCTTACGGTACAGATTTGGAGGATGATATGGATAAAGGACAACACGGATACATGAACAGACATAAGAGGAATGTTCTTATAAGTATCATTATTTTAGGGCTGTTTGTAATAGCCGGAGTATTTTTTACTGTGGCTATGTTTGATACGAGAAAGACTGTATTTATAATCATTCCGATATTAGTTGCGCTCCCTCTGGCAAAACAGATTGTGGCATATATAATGTGCGCCGGATTCAAGGAGCTTAACGATGAGGAATACTCAAAGCTTAAGAAAATAGACTATTTTGACGATCCGTCACTTGTCTATGACGTCTCCATCAGCAGATATGAGGGGATTGTATATTTCCCTGTTGCTGTGGTCAGGGATGGCAGAATGCTGTTTTACTACAATGGCAGATTTGGCAAAAAGATAGCAGACGAGACTGCACTTAAGAAGATCATATCTGAGGCATTTGCCGATCAGAAAAAGTCTTATGTGCCGATTGTCACAACAGATATTGATACATTTGTGGCGAAAGCGGGACGCATAAAAAGTCCTTCTGAGGATTTTATCGCTTCAGATGAAAAAATGAGAAATCGATTATTTGAACTGGGAATATAGAGATGAGAGAGATAGTTATATCGAAGAACGAGGCTGGACAGAGACTTAACAAGTTGCTCATGAAGTATCTTGATAAGGCTCCATCCAGTTTTGTGTACAGGATGATAAGAAAGAAAAACATCAAACTTAACAATGCCAAGGCAGTTGGCAATGAGATCGTCTATGTGGGGGATGTGATACAGTTATATCTGTCAGATGAGACGATCAATTCATTCAGAAATGAAGACGGACAGAACGCTGATGATGTGAAAAATAATAAATTCAACCCTGAGATAGTGTATCATGATGACAATATACTCATAGTAAATAAGCCGGTGGGAGTCCTTTCGCAGAAAGCATCTAAGGACGACTATTCCGTGAATGAGAGTGTCATAGATTATCTTCTTGATAACGGATACATGACTAAGGAACAGCTCCGTACATTTAAGCCTTCTATATGTAACAGGCTCGACAGGAACACGTCAGGACTTGTTCTGTGCGGAGTGTCACTCATGGGTAGCCAGGAGCTTTCCCGTGTCATAAGAGAACGCACCATAGAGAAATTTTACTATACAATCGTAAAGGGCAATATGAAGGATGTGCAGGATGTGACCGCATATCTGTACAAAGATGAAAAGTCCAATAAAGTCACCATTGCAGACAGCGTAGAGGAGATACGAAAGGCTGCCGGGGATGGCGGCTATGACAAGATCCATACCGTATTTTATCCGCTTAGGACTAACGGGCATTATACGGAACTTGAGATAAGGCTTATAACCGGAAAGACGCATCAGATCAGGGCACAGCTCCAGTACATGGGCTATCCGGTGATCGGGGATCAGAAGTACGGCGACCGTGAGACGAATATTTTCTTCAGACAGAATTACAGGCTCAGAAATCAGCTCCTCCACTGCGGACAGGTTGAATTCATGGATGTGAAGGGCGGTCTTTCATATCTGAAGGGCAGATCGTTCTCGGCGTTTAAGCCTCTGATGTACAAGAACATAGAAAAGGATTTATTTGAATAGATGGCAACCTGGAATTCGAGAGGCCTCAGGGGCTCAACTCTTGAAGATATGATAAATCACACAAATGAATATTACAGACAGAAAGCCCTGGCACTTGTCCAGAAGATCCCTACGCCGATCACACCTATAAAGATAGACAAAGAGAGCAGTCAGATCACGCTTGCCTATTTTGAGAAGGATTCTACGGTGGATTATATAGGCGCCGTGCAGGGGGTTCCTGTGTGTTTTGATGCAAAGGAGTGTTCTACGGATACATTTTCCATGCGAAACATACATGAACATCAGATACGGTTCATGGAAGATTATGAAAAGCAGGATGGCGTGAGCTTTCTGGTGATCATGTTTACCGGGCGGAATAAGTTATATTACATGCGCTTTTCCGAGCTTAAGAGGTACATTGAACGTGTGTCTTCGGGTCATGCGAACAACTTCAAATTTGATGAGCTTGATCCGGAATATTTTATAAATGCAAAGGGTGGTGCCCTTGTACATTATCTTGAACCTCTGAAAAAAGATCTGGAAAGCAGAGATATGTGATATTTGGATGAATAGATATGTGATACTATGGTTGACAAAAGTAGATTGGTTTAATATAATTACCACGTTGTTATGCTACCTAGGTAGCGAAGTAGCGCTTCAACGTGATAAAGTAAAAATATAGACGAGGAGACAATATTATGCAGGACAAACTGTTACAGACGCCGGATGGGGTCAGGGATACCTATGATGTAGAATGTAAGAAGAAGAGAAAGGTGCTCCATGAGATCCATAATGTTCTGGAGTTATACAGCTATCATGATATAGAGACACCTACATTTGAGTTTTTTGATATATTCAACAGAGATAAGGGGTCTGCACCGTCGAATGAGATGTACAAATTCTTCGACAGGGACAACAATACTCTTGTCCTCAGACCGGATATCACACCTTCGATCGCAAGATGTGTTGCAAAATATTACGCAGACGAGGAGCTTCCTGTACGACTCTGTTACACAGGAAACACCTATACCAACACTTTAAAGCTTCAGGGTAAGCTGAAAGAAGTTACACAGATCGGTGCAGAGCTTGTAAATGACGATTCATCTGCTGCAGATGCCGAGATCATCGCAACTGTCATTGACTGTTTCAAGAAAGTTGGTATAAAGGACTTCCAGATAGAGATAGGACAGATCGATTATTTCAAGGGACTTGTTGCTGAGTCCGGTATAAGCGAGGACGAAGAGGAGATGATCAAGGAATATATCCACATCAAGAATTTCTTCGGACTTGAGGAGTATGTTGCGGATCTTGATATAAGCGATGCATTAAAGAAAGCGTTCGCATCATTTAACACTCTTTTCGGCGGTATATCAATGCTTGATGAAGCTGAGAAATATGTGTCAAATGAGACATCTCTCGAGGCTGTAAGACGTCTTAGAAGAGTGTATCAGGCACTTGAGTCATATGGCTGCACAGATCATGTAAGTTTTGATCTCGGAGTCCTTGACGGATACAATTACTATACAGGAATCATATTCAGAGGTTACACGTACGGAACCGGAGACGCTGTTGTCAAAGGCGGACGTTATAACAATCTCCTCAGACAGTTTGGAAAGGATGCTCCGTCCATCGGATTTGCGTTTATCATTGAGGAACTTATGATGGCACTTGACAGACAGAATATAGAGGTAGAGGTAGACTATTCAAATACCATAGTGCTTTATGACACAGAGAACCAGGACAGAGCCATAAAGGCTGGAATGAAATTCCGTGCCCAGGGAAGAAAAATTGAGCTCATAAGAAAGTCACACAGAAAGACCATCGAGGATTATCTTGAGTATGCAAAGAGAGAGCATTTCTCAGGCCTCATGTACTTTGATGCTTCGGGCAGGGCTGTGGCTTACGATCTGCTTTCCGGAACTGAGACAGAACTTTGATATCATGGATTTGAGACGATAGAAAGACTGTTGATTGAAGTGTTACAGAGTAGTATAGCATTGAACACAGATAGACATTGATATGAGATATAATAAATTTGAAAGGTTTATAAGACTATGAGATATTTGACATTTGCACTTGCGAAAGGCCGTCTGGCAAAGAAGACACTTGCACTGCTTGAGCAGATAGGTATAACATGTGAGGAGATGAAAGACCCGGATACAAGAAAGCTTATATTTGTAAACGAGGAACTCAAGATGAAATTCTTCCTATCGAAGGCTACGGATGTTCCTACATATGTAGAGTATGGAGCTGCGGATATAGGTGTTGTTGGAAAAGATACGATACTTGAGGAGGGCAGAAACCTGTACGAGGTCATGGATCTCGGATTTGGTAAATGCCGCATGTGCGTATGCGGCCCGGCATCAGCCAGGGAGCTGCTGAAGAAGAATGAGATAATAAGGGTGGCAAGTAAGTACCCGGTTATTGCGAAGGATTATTTTAACAACCGCAAGCACCAGACAGTTGAGATCATAAAGCTGAACGGATCTGTGGAGCTGGCACCGATCGTTGGACTGTCAGAGGTTATCGTTGATATAGTTGAGACCGGAAGCACACTCAGGGAGAACGGACTTGAGGTTCTTGAGGAGATATGTCCGCTTTCAGCCAGAATGGTTGTCAACCAGGTCAGCCTGAAGATGGAGAATGAGAGAATCCACAAACTCCTTGCAGATCTCAACAGACTGATAAAGGAAGATGCACAGCAGTAGATACTGTTCACAGAAATTGCATGGCATATTATGTGAAATTTATTATACGGAGGATTTACAGACATGAGAATAGTAAAGCTTAATTCAGAGACAAAGAAAGATCTTTTGAGCAATCTTTTGAAGAGAAGTCCTAACAATTTTGGTGATTTTGCCGAGACAGTCCAGGGCATAGTAGATGATGTCAGGGATAACGGTGACGCAGCACTTTTTTCATACACGAAGAAGTTTGACAAAGCAGATATAACATCTGAGAATGTCCGTGTCACAAAGGAAGAGATAGAGTACGCTTACACACAGGTGAGTGACGAGCTTCTCGACGTTATCAGAAAGGCAAAGAAGAATATATGGGAGTACCATGAGAAGCAGAAGCAGTATAGCTGGTTTGATTCCAAGCCAAATGGAACTCTTCTCGGACAGAAGGTCACAGCTCTTGCATCTGTAGGCGTGTATGTACCAGGCGGTAAAGCTGTATATCCTTCATCAGTTCTTATGAATGTCATGCCGGCAAAGGTTGCTGGTGTTGAGAAGATAGTTATGACCACCCCTTGCAATGCGCAGGGCGAGGTGTACGCTACAACACTTGTAGCTGCAAATGAGGCCGGAGTTGACGAGATCTACAAAGCAGGCGGTGCCCAGGCGATAGCTGCACTTGCATATGGTACAGAGTCAATTCCAAAGGTAGACAAGATAGTCGGACCTGGAAATATATTTGTCGCACTTGCAAAGCGTGCCGTATACGGACACGTAAGCATTGATTCCATAGCAGGTCCTTCCGAGGTCATGGTTCTTGCGGATGAGACTGCAAATGCAAGATATGTAGCTGCCGATCTGCTCTCACAGGCAGAGCATGACGAGATGGCTTCAGCTATACTTGTGACAACTTCATGTGAGCTTGCGGAGAAGGTGTCTGTCCAGGTAGACAAGTTCATCGAAGAACTCTCAAGAAAAGAGATCATGAGAAAGTCGATCGACAATTATGGATATATACTCCTTGCAGACAATATGGCCGATGCCATAGATGCTGTAAATGATATTGCTTCAGAGCATCTTGAGATCGTCACAGCAAATCCATTTGACGTGATGACAAGAGTTAAGAATGCAGGAGCTATATTCATTGGGGAGTATTCATCAGAGCCTCTGGGAGATTATTTTGCCGGACCTAACCATGTACTTCCGACAAACGGAACTGCAAAGTTCTTCTCACCGCTCTCAGTTGACGATTTCATCAAGAAATCAAGCATAATTTATTACTCAAGAGAGGCGCTCGAGGCAGTACACACAGACATAGAGACATTCGCAAAAGCAGAGCAGCTCACTGCCCATGCAAATTCTATTGCTGTAAGATTTGAAAAATAACCGGATTTGATATAGAATAGAGGAATATGGGAAGGAGAACAAAAAGACGTGGCAGAAAAGGCAGCAAGAATCGCAAAGATAACAAGGACAACAAACGAGACTGATATCACCCTTGAACTTAACATAGACGGCAAGGGACAGTCCAAGATAGATACAGGTATAGGATTTTTTGATCACATGCTCACAAGCTTTGCAAAGCATGGATTCTTTGATCTGAATGTAACCGTGAAGGGAGATCTGTATGTTGACTGTCATCACACCATAGAGGATGTCGGCATCGTTCTTGGAAAAGCTATAAAGGAGGCTGTCGGTGAGAAGAAGGCCATCAAGAGATTTGGCAATTTCTTTCTCCCAATGGATGAGACACTTGTCATGTGTGCCATTGATCTGTCCGGCCGTCCTTATCTTGTGTATGATCTGACTCTTCAGACAGAGAGGGTTGGATATTTCGATACACAGATGGTGAAGGAATTCTTCTATGCTGTATCGTATGCGGCTGAGATGAACCTCAACCTCAAGCAGTTCTCCGGAGAGAATGACCACCATATAATAGAGGCTGCGTTCAAAGCATTTGCAAAGGCTCTGGATGAAGCTACAACCTATGACAGAAGATTAAATGGAAAAGTGCTTTCGACAAAGGGCACACTGTAGGGAGGTGCTGGTTCACTATGGATAACGAGATGATTTATAAGAAGATCATTCCATGTCTTGATCTTGCGAATGCGGTGGAGATGGCAAAGTATTACAATGATGCCGGAGCCGATGAAATCGCATATTTTGACAGCAAGGCGACAAAAGAGGGAAGAGACCCGAATGTTGCGGTTATCAGACAGATATGTGATAGTGTTGATATTCCACTTATAGCCTGTGGAGGCGTCAGAAAGCTGGATGATGTCAAGAAACTTCTCTATGCCGGGGCATCTAAGGTTTGTATGAAGTCTGCGGCACTTGCAACACCTGAGCTTGTCAGCGCGGCTGCTGACAGATTTGGTTCAGAGAGGATCATATGCACCATAGATCTAAGTGAGTGCGATGACCCTGTCGGCTATGCAAGAAAGTTAAGGGAACTTGGAGCAGGTGAACTCCTTCTGCTTCACAACAATATGGTTCCCGAATATATGGATATAGTCAGGGCGATCCGTGAGAATGTGGCACTTCCGGTAATCGTATCAACATACTCGACAAATGGCGAGGCAGTTGCGGAGATGCTCAAGGATACGAATGCTGAGTCGATATCTCTGTACAATCTCCAGAAGATGGATATAATGGAGATCAAGCAGGCTTGTAAAGCGGAGAACGTGGATGCCAATCTATTTGAATCATCCATGTCGTTTGATGAGTTTAAGCTGAACTCGGACGGACTTATCCCATGTGTTACGCAGCATTATAAGACCGGTGAGGTGCTGATGGTTGCATATATGAACAAAGAGTCATACGAGAAGACTATCAGAACCGGCAGGATGACTTATTGGAGCAGAAGTCGCAATGAGCTTTGGACAAAGGGCGATACATCAGGACATTATCAGTTCGTGAAATCGCTTACTATAGATTGTGACAAGGATACGATCCTTGCAAAGGTTTCCCAGATTGGCGCAGCATGCCACACAGGAAGCCGGACATGCTTCTTTACAGATCTTGTGAAGAAGGATTACAATGATACTAATCCTCTCAAAGTATTTGAGGAGGTGTATAATACCATAAGAGACAGGAAGGAAAATCCGGTAGATGGAGCATATACCAACTATCTCTTTGACAAGGGTATTGATAAGATCCTGAAGAAGGTTGGAGAGGGCGCAACTGAGATAGTCATTGCGGCCAAGAATCCTGATTCAGAGGATATAAAATATGAAATATCTGACTTCCTTTACCATCTCATGGTTCTGATGGTGGAGAAAGGTATCGGCTGGAAAGACATAACAGAAGAGCTGGCTGACAGAAGATAGAGTGGAGGATAACAGACAATGCAAAATTATGGCGTGAATGAACTGAGAAAGATGTTTCTGGAATTCATGGAGAGCAAGGGTCATCTGAG
>JAEDGW010000084.1 GCA_016297325.1 Coprococcus sp.
GCTTTGCTCTTGGTTATACCGTTGGTTCTAAGAGCAATGATAAGACACAAAAATAACCGCCCTGGTCTGGTAAACTTTGGCGGTTATTTTTGTAACTAACAATATATCAAGGCTAACCGTCTATCGGTAGCACTTAATTATCATTATACTATCATTTAAACACCTTTATGTCAAACATATATTCTGTCTTTGATTGCTTTTGAACATACTCTTAATATAGTTCAAGTCCTAATTTTCCTTGTTTTTTCAAACCTTTTAATCAGTTCTTTTCCCATTACTATAATCTCATTTCGCCAGGAATGACCGAAGATTCCACAATTCCACGCGCTATCAATGAAAAAATAATAATCTCCATCTGGATAATATGTTGGGAAATACACTTGACATTGTCTATCAGAATCATAATAGTTATAATTCATTATTTAATTTATCCCAAAAGATGATTTCTTCATCTTTAGATATAACTCTCAATATATTCTCCTTCGCACGTAAAACAAGGATTTATCGCTCTTACAAACTAAAACAGCTTTTCAATTATTCACAATACATGCAAATAGTCCCATTTGACAACTTAAATCCGTTTTTTTCATAAAACTTAGCTGCCGGGGCATACTCACTTGTATAAAGAACAATTCCTGCAAGACCTTCATCTTTACTAAATTTTTTTACAGCATTCAATAGTTGCTTACCTATTCCTTGCCCTTGTCGTTCGGGAAGTACCGCCATCTCATTAATGTAAATCTCCTTTTTACTTCCAGAAATCTTACAAAGTGCAAATATGCATCCTGATACCTCTTCATTTTCCTCATATACATACCCAACAAACCTTTTCTGTTCAAAAAAATCTTGAAGATATTCTGTTGCGTTTTCTGTTGTCCAATCTATTCCCCAATGCTCCATAGGGAATGCTTTTGCATAAATCATGCCACATTGTGCTAAGTCACTGTCCTTCATAATTCTAATCATTTTATTACCTCACCTATCCAATCCAATTACACTATTAATCAATACATCCTATGTTTGAATACTCTTCGACACACTACCGATAATGTCAAACCAAGATTAAATAAGTTTATCTTCCATCCATCAGAACTTGTGTGTAAATCCGATAGATTCCTCTTCTAGTTCACCAGTTAATACAACTTTACAATAATCATAACAAATATAACCTTATTCCACAATCTCCTTACACCACAAGGAGAAATCCTTTTACAACAACAAAAAGGACACTCCCCAATAATCTCTTACCGGAAAGTGTCCCTGTTATTTTTCTGTTATTTGATTTTCCTGCGAATCAGGTCAATTTACTTTGCATTTCTGTAGATGATATCGTTTCTTCCAGGACCATTTGAGATCATGGTGATTGGGAATCCGATATGCTCCTCGACGAACTCGATGTACTTTCTGCAGTTCTCTGGGAGATCCTCGTACTTCTTGATTCCTCTGATATCTGTCTTCCAGCCTGGAAGTGTCTCATATACAGGCTTTGCCTTCTTGAGCTTTGATGTTGTTGGGAAGTCTGTTGTAACCTCACCATCGATATCGTAGCCTACACATACTGGGATCTCATCGAGATATCCAAGTACATCAAGCACTGTAAATGCAACATCTGTTGTTCCCTGGATACGGCAACCGTACTTTGATGCCACACAATCGAACCAACCCATTCTTCTAGGTCTTCCTGTTGTTGCACCGTACTCACCGCCATCACCGCCGCGGCGTCTGAGCTCATCTGCCTCATCGCCAAATATCTCACTTACGAACTCACCAGCTCCTACTGCGCTTGAGTATGCCTTACATACAGTGATGATCTGCTTGATCTCGTATGGAGGTATACCAGCACCGATGGCACCGTAAGCTGCCAGAGTTGATGATGATGTAACCATAGGATAGATTCCGTGATCAGGATCCTTAAGTGAACCAAGCTGACCTTCGAGAAGGATGTTCTTGCCCTCCTTGATAGCCTCGTAGAGGTATGCTGATACATCACATACATAAGGAGCAACCATCTCCTTGTACTCCATGAGTGTGTTGAATATATCGTCAACCTTTAAGAGTGGCTTGTGGTACAGGTTCTCAAGAAGAACATTCTTCTGTACTATAACTCTCTCGATCTTCTCCTTCAATGCGTCCTCATCAAAGAGCTCGCTTACCTGGAAACCGATCTTTGCATATTTATCTGAATAGAATGGAGCGATTCCTGACTTTGTTGATCCGAATGACTTACCAGCAAGTCTCTCCTCCTCGTACTCGTCGAAGAGAATGTGGTATGGCATAACCATCTGTGCTCTGTCAGATACAAGGATCTTAGGCATTGGTACATTTCTGTCTGTGATGGACTTTATCTCCTTGAAAAGAACAGGGATATTAAGTGCAACACCATTTCCAATGATACTTGTTGTGTGACTGTAGAACACTCCTGATGGAAGTGTATGTAAAGCAAATTTACCATAGTCATTGACAATTGTGTGACCTGCGTTGGCACCACCCTGGAATCTTACGATTATGTCTGACTCCTGGCCTAACATGTCTGTGATCTTACCTTTTCCTTCGTCGCCCCAATTGGCTCCTACAACCGCTCTTACCATAATACTTTTCCTCGCTTTCGCAGCATTTTGAAATATTTTCTGATATCCGTATTGCAGCTGTTCAAATGCTTCTGTTTTATAAATTATTCATAAGCCAAATAACCACAATACTTTCTTATTATAACACTATAATGTCATAAGTAAAATCAATATTATTTATATTTATTATAAGTTTAACTTATATTTATCTTTACATTTTGCGGAAACCAACATAAACTGTAAATATATTGGATTTTGTCCATTGCAAATGTATTTTTGCTTACTTATCACATGTTAAATTTGTAATCAAGCTAATTGTAAACATAACATTATAAAACAATAGAACAATTTGGTTATTGTGTGATAAATCAGATTGTTGAAACACAAGAATTAAGCTATCTCTATTGGATTTGGAGGAAACAACAGATGAACATAAATTTTGAATATTACAAGATCTTCTACCACGTTGCCAAAGCTTCCAGTATATCCGCCGCTGCCAGGGAACTGTGCATATCCCAGCCAGCCGTAAGTCAGGCAGTCAAAGCACTGGAGCAGGCGATCGGCATAGAACTGTTCATCCGAACCAAGAAGGGCGTCTCACTGACAAATGCCGGAGAGATCCTCTACTCCCACGTCGCAGCGGGATATGAATCCATCTCCCTGGGTGAGCAGCAGCTCTCACAGCTCCTCCACATGGAGACCGGTGAGATAAGGATAGGCGCAAGCGATATGACTCTGCAATTCTATCTCCTGCCATATCTGGAACATTTCCACCAGCTATATCCGGGGATCAAGGTTCATGTCACAAATGCTCCGACCCCCAGCACTATAAATCATCTGCTCTCAGGCAACATAGACTTCGGTATCGTCACAAGTCCTCTTCCTACCGATCCTCACATGGAGATCAGGCAGGCAAGAGAGATCGAAGATATCTTCATTGCCGGGCCAAGGTTCTCTTATCTTCAGGACAAAACTCTGGACTACCATGATCTTGACGACCTTCCGATCATTTGTCTGGAGCACGACACAAGCACACGCGCATATGTCGACACATTCCTAAGCCATGAGGGCGTGACTCTGCAACCCGAATTCGAGCTTTCTACCAGCGATATGATTGCCCAGTTCGTCATGAGAAATCTCGGCATCGGCTCCATCATGGCAGACTTCGCCCAGAGCTATATAGACCGCGGCGACCTGTTCCGCCTGCAATTTAAAAAGCCCATACCAAAGCGTCACATGTGTATCATCAGTGACAGGCGCCGTGGTATGAGCGTTGCAGCAAATAAACTTATGGAGTTGTTGTAGGAATCATCCCCACACCCATATATCATAGTAAAATAGAGCATGTTCGTCCATTTGAACACGCCCTATTCTTATCACATATTTCTATAATCTGGAATCAGTTCATGGCACAGCCCTGTCTCTTCAAGCAGTTCTCTTGATGAGTCACCATAGATTCCCACTATATATCCTGCTCCGGCTGCCGCCGCTGCCCGGATTCCCGACGGTCCATCCTCTATGACCATGGTTTCTTCCGGCACTGCTCCGATGCGTTCCATGGCTCGGATGTACATATCAGGGGCCGGCTTAGCATTCATGGTTCCATCGTCGTATGCGCACAGCGTTATGTCAAACCATCTTCCGAGATCAAATTCTTTAAAATAGAATGCCAGATTTGTCATATTTGAGCCTGTGGCTATGTTCATATTTATCCCCTGTTCCTTAAGTTTATCAAGGTATGCCGCCAGGCCGTCCACCAGCTTGAAGTTTTCGGTATCCTCCATGTACATCTCTCTGTACATAGCCTCTTTCTCCTCGGTAAGTTCAAGTATCCTCTCCTCGGTGAGCGTGCCCTTTCCCATGAGGTATTCCAGAATATCCTTGTTCGTGTGCCCCAGCACATGATGCTGAAACTCCTCCGTACTCATCTGTCTGCCAGCAAGCTTCTCCGCATAATCCTTCCATGCTATCTCATGATACTTTCCGTCAAATATCATGGTGCCGTTCATGTCAAATATAATGTTCTTTATCTTATTATTCATACTTGTCTCCTATATCTACCGAACGCAAAACATCACTTATCCTCACCAAGCAAATGTTTGTACGTTCCATCTATTCCTATCGCTCCAAGTGGCGCAGTCACCACGATCGCCAGCACGGCAACCGACAATACTATATTACCACATGCCAGCCCTGCCGCAAGCGGAACTGATCCAATGGCTGCCTGAACTGTAGCCTTCGGAAGATACGCGATGACACAGAACAGCCTTTCCTTCCATGTAAGTGATGTATGTGCCACGCAGATCAGAACACCAACCGTTCTAAATGCCAGTGCGACAAATATCATAAAGAGCGCCGGAAGTCCTGCTGCCAGGGTGTATCTGATATCCACAGCCGCCCCCACAAGCACGAACAATATGACCTCCGCCGCAAGCCACAGCTTTCCAAATTTCTGTGAGAGTCTTCCCGACACCGACTCTGGACATTTGAGTTTCAGGACACATGCCATAGCCACCACCGCAAGGAGTCCCGACACCGACACCTTTCCCTCAAGCCATCCCTCTATCGCTATAAGCAGGAACGAAAATCCCAGCACGATGATGACCTTCATGCTGTTTCTCACGCAGTGTTTCCTTGCATATGATGTCTCAAAGAACAGATAGAGCCCATATCCAACAACAACTCCAAGCAGTATTCCAAGCACGATTGATATCGGAATGTTCACAAAATCCATAACACGGGCACTTCCTCCCTGCGCCATGCTGAGGAATGTGGTAAAAAGCACTATGACAAATATATCGTCGCAGGACGCTCCCGCAAGTATCATCTGCGGAATCGCCTTGTCAGTTCCGTACTTTTTCTCTATGAGATTCACCATTCTCGGAACAACGACCGCCGGTGATACCGCGCCTAGCACCGCGCCCATGACAGCTGCCTCTGTGCGGTTTATTCCAAGTATAACAGGTGCGCACAGTATATATCCGATGATCTCGAATGACGCCGGGACAAATGAGAGCAACACCGCCGAGCGTCCTGCTTTCTTCAGATCCTTAAGATCAAGGGACAGTCCCGCCTTGATGAGTATAATGATAAGTGCTATCTTTCTGAGATCCGCAGATATGGACAATATGGACGGATCAAAGAAATCCAGCACATACGGACCAAGAACGATTCCCGTTGCCAGCATTCCTATGATGCGCGGCAGCTTAAGTCTCTGGCAGATGGCTCCCATCGCCAGTCCGACTATGAAAATTAATGCAAGTGATGTCAACATGATAATACAATACCTCCTTAATTTAGCAGATGTATCAAAGCATTTTCTTCTTATGAAAACAAAAAAAGCTGACACTTCTGCGACAAAAATAATCGTAGAAGTCATCAGCTATATTAGCAGTTTAGGTTGCCCATCCGGGCTTTCCAAGGGAGAACCTCATTCCCCTTTATATGTTTTACGTCCAAGTGGTATGATAGTCCAGGTTGTCTCAAATGTCAATATACCAATCAACATCAAAACTGACACCAGTTTATAGCAATGCTACCTATCACACCATATTCCTCCAATATTTTCTTATACGCATATGTTTGAACTTAAGCACCTCGCATGGTTCTCTCATTTTTCATCCAAGCCATTAATACGACCGCCGAAACCTATCACCTCGCACAAGTTCTCTCATTCTCCCTGCCATCGTAGTCAAACAGCCCGTCATTTTTCTCCTCCAACGCCTTTATCATATGATATGCAAATTCATTGTAAGGCATCGCTATTCCAAGCTCTCTTCCCATTCTGACAAGTGCCCCCGAGAACATATCTATCTCTGTGTGTCTGCCGGCATCAAGATCCTGAAGTGTCGAATATCTCGCTGAAGGTGGTACAGCACTTCCGTGCACCGATGCTCCACCTGCAAGTGAAAGGTCTATCCCCTTCGCCGCAGCCACCGCCTCAAGTTCTGACTTTAGCGCATCGCTTATGATCATCATGTGCTCACTGTCCCTGTAACAGCCCACGCCTGCGCCAAGAATAGCCTGCGGAAGATTGTTGCACACGTTGAGTCTGAATTTGCTCCACAGATCAACCATGATATGATCCGATATCGTGTAGTGAAGTCCTGTTCCATCAAACAGTCTGGCAATCGACTGAACCCTATCACTGTCATATGGAGCCTCTGTCTCCCCATAAATGATGCCTATGGTCGTCTCAGGATCAAAGCAATAACCCTGACCCTCTCTGTGGGATGCAACCTTTATAAGCGAATACAATATATGCTCATTTCCTATTCTCTCAGCTATGATCTCCTCACTGTCCACACCGTTCATAAGACTCATGACAACGGTGTTCTCACCGACTGCCTTTGCTATACTGTCCAAAGCGCCCCGAAGTGCCCCGTACTTCAGACACACGATGAGAAGATCAACTCCATGAGCCTGCTCCGGTGTCCACACCTCCGGTCTGTATGTCTCGCCGTTTATCAGGCAGCCATTTGTGGAAAGCCTCTCCGCACGCTCGCCTTCGGCTATAACTCCAAGCTCTATGTCATCTCTGTTTGATAGTCCCCATATCATATATGAGCCGACTGCTCCGGCTCCCAGAATCGCAACTTTCTTTATATCCATATGTAAAATCCTTCTTTCATGTACTCATAAACATTATTATAAAAACCGGACAGGAATCATGTCAACTTTCAAAATCTCATCACCTGCCAGAATCAGACAGGCCAGGCTGCAAATATTAATTTTATTTCAAACCTCCGATGTCCTGAAGGAAGAAATTGGCTGGAACATGAACACTACATATACGTTGATCAAAAGGTGCATCAAAAAAGGGGCAATAGAACGCTCTGAACCGAATTTCATGTGCCACGCCATCATACCAAAGGAGGAGGTACAGGAGGCCGAGACAACTGAACTTATCAATAAGGTCTACGACGGATCTGCCGACAAACTATTTGCCGCTCTTCTCGGCAGAAAGAAGCTTTCCCCTGAGGAGATCGCAAAGCTGAAACAGATCGTCAATGATTTGGAGTAAGGTGATGAATATGAGCTTACTGCAAATGAGCGTTGCCGGAGCAGTTATGATCCTGGTGATCACAGTCATTCGAGCTCTGGCAATCAACCGATTGCCTAAAAAGACATTCCTGATACTGTGGGGAATCACGATCATCAGGCTGCTGATACCATTTTCATTCCCATCCGGGTTTAGCATCTATTCTCTGCTGGGAAGGAAAACAGGCTCTGACATAAATGATACACCGGCTGTCAGAATCATGCCGATCAATACGCAAACCCCTGTCACTACCCAGGCACCTCAATCTCAGATTCCTGCTTTCACGATTTCAGCGTGGGATATCATCTGGGTGGCAGGACTTGTTCTCTGCGCGGTATTTTTTATCTCGGCATACATCAGATGCTACAGGGAATTTCGGACATCATTGCCGGTTGAAAATGCATTTACACGCAGATGGCTGGAGACGCACAATTTAAAACGCAGACTGTCCATACGACAGTCAGATCTGATCTTGGCACCGCTTACATTTGGCGTGTGGCACCCAGTGATCCTTATGCCAAAGAAAACGGACTGGGAAAATGAAGATACCCTGCGTTATGTGCTGGAACATGAATTTATACATATTAGAAGATTTGACACATTTACCAAGTTTCTGCTGATCACCACGGTCTGCATACACTGGTTTAACCCTCTGGTGTGGGTTATGTACTTACTCGCCAACAGAGACATAGAGCTCTCCTGCGACGAGGCGGTGATTCACCATTTCGGAGGCACAAGCAGGGCGTCCTACGCAAAGGCTCTGATCAGTATGGAGGAGACAAAGGGCGGTTTTATGCCACTCTGCAACCATTTTAGCAGAAACGCAATCGAAGAAAGGATAACAGCAATTATGAAAACAAAAAAGACGACTATCATATCATTCGCTGTAGCGATGGTCCTCGTCACTGGAACAGTGACAGTATTTGCAACATCGGCCAAGGGCGATGAATCCAGTACGGTCACCGAAGCTACAGATACTACCAATACCACTTTTTCAGACACGGTTGATACGGAGACAATAATGTCCTATATAAATCCGGATGACGGCAAGACATATTACAGCTTTGATAATGGAAAGACATTTGAAGCCCTGACCGACGCCGAGTTTGATGCAAAGTTCCCAACTCCTGATATTGAGTGGTGGACATACGACGAGTATAAAGCATGGCTTGAGAACGAAAAAGCCGAGCTCAAAAGCATCATCGGTAGTTCATATATATCCGGTGGAAAAAAATATGTATGGACACAGGATAGAGTAAATGAAACGATCGCCATGTACGAGGGCATTCTGGAGGATATCAAGAACGGAGCCAAATACTCCAAATCCGTAGACGGACAAGATGACGAGATGGTCAGCTATACTCCGGCTGACATAGCTCAGACAAAAGAATCGCTTTCATCCATCGAACGCTCTATGACGGACTGTCAGGATGAGGTCAGCGCATCCGTGGCTAAGACAAACGAATCACTTAAGTCTATTGAGCGCGCCATGACGGACTGCCAGGATGAAGCTAGCAAAGCTCAGGCAAATGAATCTCTTAAATCTATCGAACGCACTATGACGGAATACCAGGATGAGGTCAGCGCATCACAAGCTACATCCAATTAAGACCAATTAAGAAACCAAGAGTGTCAGCCAAAATCTGGATGCTATAGCAACAAAGAACTAGAAATACTGAACAAAACAAACCGCCCTGTCTAATACATATAACGTATCAGGCAGGGCGGCTTTATTATCTCTATACACGCCTACATCTTTATCCAGCCAAGTGCATTTGCAACCGAGCTGAGCAGGATGATAATGGCAAATACAGGGCAGAGATACTTGATCATGACTACAAATACCTTCTTTCTCCTGAAGGCACTCTCGCCGTGGACTATCTCTTCCTCTATCTTATCAATTCCAACGACCTTTGACACAAGCAGGCTTGTGAGAAATGCCGCTATAGGCATCATCACCGAATTGGTGAGGAAGTCAAACAGGTCAAGGAACTGCATTCCTATGATCTTGATTCCCGCCAGCGGGCCATAGCCAAGGGATGACAGACTTCCCAGTGCCAGCATGATAACTCCCACGAGCACTGTTGATTTCTTTCTCCCCCATCCAAGCTCATCCTCAAATGTTGACACTGCACTCTCAGTAAGTGCTATGGAGCTTGTGACAGCAGCAAATAGTACGAGCAGGAAGAACACGATTCCTATGACAGTTCCAAATCCCATGTTCTGGAATACTTTTGGAATAGTGATAAACATCAGTGATGGCCCGGCCTGAAGGGTATCCGGATCTCCCCCAGAGAATGCAAATACCGCCGGGATTATCATAAGTCCCGCCATGATCGCTATACCAGTGTCAAATATCTCTACATTTCTGGTCGAATCCTCTATCGCCGTATCTTTCTTCATGTAAGAGCCAAATGTTATGAGTATTCCCATGGCAATTGACAGCGAATAGAACATCTGCCCCATGGCAGAAACCACTGTCATCCACGAGAAGTTCTTCACATTTGGCACAAGGAAGTATTTTACTCCCGCAAGTGCGCCCGGTCTTGTCACGGAATATACCGCAATTATGACAGACAAAACGATCAGTATAGGCATCATGATCTTGGATACCCTCTCTATCCCATTCTGCACACCGGCAAATATAATGATAAGTGTAAATGCGCAGAACGCCACAAAACACAGCTCCGTTGACACACCATTTGATATGAAATCGGTGAAATATCCATCCTCAGCCAGCAGCTTTGCATTTCCTCTGAAATACTCCACCAGATATTTGATGACCCAGCCGCCGATAACTGAATAGTACGGCACTATAAGCACAGGTATAACTGCATTTATCCAGCCGCCAAACGACAGCCATTTCTTCTTTCCAAATGATTTGAATGCTCCAACCGGACTCTTTCTCGTCATTCGTCCGATTGCCGTCTCCGCAACTATCATCGTATAGCCAAATGTAAGTGCAAGCACGATGTATATTATGAGGAAAATTCCTCCGCCGTACTTTGCCGCAAGATAAGGGAATCTCCATATATTTCCAAGACCCACAGATGCACCTGCTGCCGCCAGCACGTACCCCAGCTTGCCCGAAAATGAACTTCGCTTACCATTCTTCATATCTTCCATATACCTTCACCATATTTTACCTGGAACTAATCCCCGTAATCTTTCCTTCCACATTTATTTGCATATACATGTGATTCTAACATGACCCGAGAGGAAAAGCCACTATATATTTGAACATCATCCAGACTGCTGGCATCTCGCCCTCAACACTCCATTTATTATAATGTCCAACACGTAATATCTTTTATTCCCTACCCTCTATAATTTCTTCTATTTTAAGATAGAAATTCTCAAAGAACTCTCTTTGTTTGGGTGACAAACCATTTATTTTTGCCGCATCGCGATAAAATACTTCCTTTGAGACCGCCTTTGGGTTATCTCCAAAGGCCCTTATCCCCTGTACTACTCCATCAAGATATAAACCATCTTCCTGAAAAATATGTGTCATAGGGAGATCCCCCAGCATATCCATCAGCACAGCTACTTCTGATTCAGCAACCTTCTTTACCCCGATCATAAATTGTTCTTGTTTTCCGGGATGCTTTTCTGCTTTTTTGCACAGAGCAAACGGATACATTTTTATTGGATTTTTATGCCCCGGAAAATATACTTGAGTTTTTATATATGTCAACCTGTAGTTATCATCTGTGCAACTAAGCATGGCATAATATGCCTGATG
>JAEDGW010000219.1 GCA_016297325.1 Coprococcus sp.
GGACTTGAACCGTATTATCTGTACAGACAGAAAAATATGACAGGTAATCTTGAAAATGTAGGATATTCAAAGGTAGGTCTTGAGTGCTTGTACAACATACTTATTATGGAGGAGAGAATGGACATTATTGGTCTTGGCGCCGGAAGCTCATCGAAAATAGTTGTGAGACCGGGACAGGACAATGTGACGGAAGGAACAAGAATAGACAGAATAGAGAATTGTAAGAGCGTGGATGATTATATATCTCGTATCGATGAGATGATAGGACGAAAAAAGGCAGGATTTATATGGGAACGTCAATAGATGCGGATTTAAAGGAATGCTATCTTTCAGACATGAAGGACGCCATAAGACATGGCATTTGTGTAAGTCTCCTTGCCTCTCTTCTTGCCAGGGAGCTTGGCCTTGAAGAAGAATTTGTTCATAAGGTTTCTGTGGCAGGGATGTTGCATGATGTGGGTAAGCTTCAGGTCAGTCCATATATATATGGAAGGGGAGACCACACAATGAAGATTGAGGAGATGCGTTATGTTCGCCTTCATGCAAAGATGGGAGCAGATATACTTGAACGTTTTGGATATGACGGGGACATAGTAGATATGGTTCACTACCATCATGAGAATTATGATGGCTCCGGATATCCATACAGAATGTGCGGCGAGGATATACCGCTTGGCTCCAGAATAATCAGAGTGTGCGATGTGTTCAGTGCCCTTGTTAGTGACAGACCTTACAGAAAGGCATTTGACGCCGAGACAGCATTTGGCATGGTAATTGATGAGGTAAGACACTTTGACATGAAGGTGTTTCTTGCATTTCAAAGGCTTATTAACACTACTGATGTGCTTGAAAGAGTTGATCAGGTGCTTTACGGAGCTCTGCCGGGTCTTGACGAAAAGTGAAAATGGTGTATAGTGACATAGGACAGTTTTTACGTTTGCAGACGTAATTTAAATAGGAACGCCAAGGCGTTATGAAGCGTATAGGAGGAATTAACAGATATGGCAGAATCTATGCAGGGACTTAAGAGAAGTCACAGATGTGCAGAGCTTAGCGGCAGTGATATTGGCCGAAAGGTTACAGTCATGGGCTGGGTAGCCAAGAGTAGAAATAAGGGCGGTATTATATTTGTAGATCTTCGCGACAGAAGCGGAATTCTTCAGGTAATATTTGAGGAGTCACAGTGCGGAGCTGAGTGCTTTTTGAAGGCAGGAAGGCTCAGATCGGAGTTTGTTGCAGCTATAGAGGGAACAGTGTGTGCCAGAGCAGGCGCTGTAAATGAGAACCTTGCCACCGGTGACATTGAGGTGGTAGCAACAAGCCTTCGTATTCTTTCAGAGGCAGAGACACCTCCATTTCCAATTGAGGAGAACAGCAAGACAAAGGAAGAGCTCAGACTCAAGTACAGATATCTCGACCTTAGAAGACCTGATATACAGAGAAATCTCATTATGAAGAGTCAGGTAGCTACTATCGCCAGACAGTTTATGGCAGATGAGGGCTTCCTTGAGATAGAGACACCTATGCTTACAAAGTCAACACCTGAGGGAGCAAGAGATTACCTTGTGCCTAGCCGTGTTCATCCGGGAACCTTCTATGCGCTTCCTCAGTCACCACAGATATTCAAGCAGCTTCTTATGTGCTCAGGCTATGACAGATATTTTCAGATAGCCAGATGCTTCCGTGATGAGGACCTTCGTGCAGACAGACAGCCGGAGTTTACACAGATGGATATGGAGCTTTCATTTGTAGATGTTGACGATGTAATCGATGTAAATGAGAGACTCCTTGCAAAGATTTTCAAGGATGTTCTTGGTCTTGATATACAGCTTCCAATTCAGAGAATGACATGGCAGGAGGCTATGGACAGATTTGGTTCGGATAAACCGGATCTCAGATTTGGCCTTGAGCTTAAGGATGTAAGCGATGTAGTTAAGGATTGCGAGTTCGGCGTATTTACGGGTGCCCTTTCGGCAGGCGGTTCTGTACGTGGTATCAATGCAAAGGGTCAGGGAAGTCTTCCGAGAAAGAAGATAGATGCCCTTATCGAGTATGCTAAGACATACGGCGCAAAGGGTCTTGCATATATAGTGGTAAATGATGATGGCACATATAAGTCATCCTTTGCAAAGTTTATGACAGAAGAGCAGATGAATGGTCTTGTTGCTGCTATGGATGGTGAGCCGGGAGATCTCCTTCTCTTTGCTGCAGATAAGAATAAGGTTGTATGGACAGTTCTTGGAGCACTCAGATGCCATCTTGCAGATATGATGGGACTTGTTGACAAGAATGAGTTCAGATTTGTATGGATTACAGAGTTTCCTCTTCTTGAGTGGTCAGACGAGGAAGAAAGATTCACTGCAATGCATCATCCATTTACAATGCCTATGG
>JAEDGW010000220.1 GCA_016297325.1 Coprococcus sp.
AATCTCAAAACGGTCAGTCTTGATACAGCAAATAGTAAGCTTACAAAGATAGGGCAGTATTCATTTGCAGACTGTGGTAAGCTGACCGGATTTGATATTCCTTCATCATTAAAGGAATTGGAAGAAGGCGTTTTTGCCTATTGTTCGAGCCTGAAAAAGATAATTATTCCTGACACAGTGGAGAAAATCGATAGATCTGCATTTCACGAGTGCACAAATGTTACTGAAATAAAGCTTCCTGCTAATCTTAAGATTATATCATATGCAAGTTTTAGTGAATGTACAAATCTTAAGACAATTGACCTGCCGGATACGGTAACAGAGATAGGCGCATTTGCATTTAAAAGTACAGGTTTAACATCAATCACCATACCTGCTTCGGTTGAAACTGTGGACGATACTGCATTCATAGATAATACCAGTCTCACAGATGCGACATTCCCTGCTGGAAAAGGAATCAGTTTTGAGGGATGCGCATCGCTTGTAAATGTAAAGATAAATAACAATCCTACAAAGATTGACAATTTCATGTTCAGAAAGTGCAGTTCGCTTGTGTCGATTGAACTTCCTGACACGGTAACAGAGATAGGAAAATATGCATTTGCAGATTGCACAAGTTTAAAGGATTTTACTATTCCGGATGGAATCAAGTCCATTGGTGAGGCAGCATTTTACAATAGTGGAATCACATCGTTGGTTGTGCCTGAGTCGGTAGAGACTATAGACAAACTTGCATTTAGTCATATGGCAAATCTTACAAATGCAACAATTCCTGCAGGATGTGGAATTACATTTAGCGGCTGTAAAAACCTTAAGACGGCAAAGATTACAGGTAATCCAACAGTTATAGACAATTATATGTTTAATGAGTGTAGTCAGTTGACAGATTTCGAGATACCAGGCAGCGTGAAAAAAATAGGCTATGCTGCTTTTTATAATACGGCTCTTAAGGAAGCTGTTATTCCGGCAGGAGTGACAGAGATTGACGATTGGGCATTTGGAGAATGCCAGAATCTTGAGAAAGCTATGCTTCCGGATGGACTTAAGTCAATAGGTGAGGCAGCATTTTATGAGTGTCCGGAACTTACGGACTCCAACATTCCGGACAGTGTTACAACTCTGGGCGGATATGCATTTAGCTGTTGTCCAAAACTCAAAGACATGACAATACCAGACACCATCGACAATTTTGGTGAATGTGTATTTGAAGATACACCTGGTGTGACAATTGACACATCAAGAAAATACTTTATTCCAACAGTGGAAGGTATCAAGGATCTTTCTTATACAGGATCTGAAATCACACAGCCGGATATGGAGATCACTGTAAATGGTATGACACTTAAAGAAGACAGTGATTATGAAGTTTCATACAGCAGCAATACCGAAATCGGTACGGCAACAATGGATATCAACTTCAAGGGTCAGTATGTCGGACATTTGACGAGAACATTCAATGTGGTTCAGATCGAAATGTCAGATGAGAACATAACAGTGACAGGTATACACAACACAAGATACACAGGCAAGAAGATTGTCATGAGTAAGCTTGCAGTTCAGGCCGGTGGCAGAACACTTACACCTGGAACTGACTATACAGTTGCATATAAGAACAACCTGAATCCTGGAACCGCGGAGATAACGATCGCCGGAAAGGGCAACTATACAGGAACTGTTGTAAAGACTTTCAACATTCTTATTCTGAAGGGCGTCACATACACAGTCGGAACCATGAAGTACAAAGTGACAAATGCCGCGACAGACGGCAAGGGAACTGTAGCCATCATGGGAACAGTGAAGGCAAAGACAGACAGGACATTTACATCACTCTCAGTGCCTAGTGCAGTGAAGATTGGTGGAATCACATACAACGTGACAATGGTAAATGTAGGTGCATTCTCAGGATACACATATCTGAAAAAGGTTGTCATTGGAAACGGCGTAAAGGCCATAGGTTCAAATGCGTTCTACGGATGTAAGTCGATCGCTTCAATCATCATCGGAAGAGGCGTCACAGCAATAGGCGGTAAGACATTCTACGGATGCAGCAAGCTGGCAAGCATCTCTGTTCTGTCAAGTTCCATAAAGCTGATAGGCAAGGAGACATTTACAAGGATTGCTGCAAAGCCGGTTGTGGTAGTGCCAAAGGCAAATCTTGCAAAATATAAGCAGCTCATGAAAAATGCCGGAATGACGACAAAGGCCGTATACAGAGTTCGATAATTATCTGACGGCTCCGGGATACAAGATATTTAACCAGATGGAGATATCCAGAGTGATCGAGGAATATTAGTCGAGCAAGACGAGACTTGGGAGGAAGCAAATGTACAAGAAGTGTGGATGGCAAATGATAGGCAGAAAGCTGTG
>JAEDGW010000012.1 GCA_016297325.1 Coprococcus sp.
AAAAAACAAAGGGGCCTGACCCCATTCGGGGAAGAAGCCCTGTTATATCCGCACTTGCGCTTTATTCTGCGCTGTTTTATAATAGTTGGTGCTGGTAGCAGCGCAAATATAACATAAGGTGGTAAAGAAGAAATGAGCAAGATAGCAGTTATATTCCCTGGCCAGGGTGCTCAGTATGTGGGTATGGCCAAGGATTTTTATGATAACTTTGAGGACAGCAAGAAGGTATTTGATGTGGCTGATGAGGCTCTTGACATTGAGCTCAAGAAGATCTGTTTTGAGGAGAATGACGACATCAACAAGACAGAGTACACACAGCCAGCCATGGTTGCAGCAGAGGTTGCTATATATGAGCACCTTAAGAATGCAGGACTCAAAGCTGATGTATTTGCAGGACTTTCTCTTGGTGAGTACAGCGCTCTCGTAGCAGCAGGTGCCATGACACTTGAGGATGGAATAAAGACAGTCAGAAGAAGAGGAATACTCATGCAGAACGAAGTTCCTCTCGGAATGGGTGGAATGGCAGCAGTTATAGCCATGGACGCAGACAAGATTGCAGAGATTTGTGAGAACACACCTGGCAAGGTGCAGATCGCAAATTACAACTGCCCTGGACAGATCGTTATATCAGGTGAGGCAGAGGCAGTTAAGGCTGCATCAGCTGCCCTGTCTGAGGCTGGAGCAAAGAGAGTTATCCCTCTCAACGTAAGTGGTCCATTCCATTCACAGATGCTTGTACCAGCAGGAGAGAAGCTTTATGACTTCCTTCAGGGAATCGAGATCGCAGATGATTTTGTACCTTACTACTGCAACGCAGAGGCAGAGGAGATCACAGATGCAGCAAAGGTTAAGGAGCTCCTGAAGAGACAGGTATACTCATCAGTAAGATGGCAGCAGACCATAGAGAACATGATAGCAGACGGTGTTGACACATTTATCGAGGTCGGCCCGGGCAAGACTCTCACAGGCTTCATGAAGAAGATCAACAGAGAGGTCAAGAGTATCAATATAGCAACTGTAGACGATTTAGCGAAATTGGAGGAACTGAATGCTTAAGGACAAGGTAGCAGTGGTGACAGGTGCCGGAAGAGGTATCGGTCGTGAGATAGCAAAGACATTTGCCGGATACGGCGCAAAGGTGGTAGTCAACTTCAACGGTTCAGAGGAGCGAGCAAACAGCCTGGTCGAGGAGATCAAGGCAGCAGGCGGCGAGGCAGTGGCATTCAAGGCGAATGTGGCAGATTTCGCTGAGGCAGAGGCTCTTATGAAGTTTGCAGTTGCCACATACGGAAGAATAGACATACTTGTGAACAACGCCGGTATCACAAGAGACAATCTTGTGCTCGGAATGAAGGAGGCTGATTTCGATGACGTTATCAATATCAACCTCAAGGGTACATTCAACTGTATCAAGCATGTGTACAGAACCATGATGAAGCAGAAGTATGGACGTATCATCAACATGTCATCTGTAGTCGGAGTTGAGGGCAATGCCGGACAGGTGAATTACGCAGCGTCCAAGGCTGGTGTGATCGGTATCACCAAGTCCATTGCCAAGGAGCTTGGAAGCCGTGGAATCACAGCAAATGCGATAGCTCCGGGATTCATCAAGACAGATATGACAGATGCTCTGTCAGACAAGGCTAAGGAGGCTATGCTTGACCACATCACAGTCAAGAGACTCGGTGAGGTTTCAGATATCGCTGAGACAGCAGCATTCCTTGCATCAGACAAGGCATCATACATAACAGGACAGGTCATCAAAGTAGATGGTGGTATGAGCCTGTAATAATCATGCATATATAAGAAAAAGAGATCGTACTTTGATAGTCCGGTCTCTTTATTTTTACAGGGATGGGAGGATATTGTATGTCTTGATATGAGGCGTATGGTAAATAGAATATGCGTGGAGATAACATATGGATCATAGCCGCGGCCATTCTGCTCATGCTTTTGGTAATGAGTGCTATACAACTGGTGCTTATAAGAAGACGAAGGCAGCTTGAGAGGCAGTACAAGGATCTTGAACAGACCATCAGCGATGATGAGCAGTACAGGAGAGCCGTGGATGAGAACCGGAATTACAGGCACATACGACATGACCTTAAGAAACAGGAGCGGGTCATGGCGATGGTGGCTGAGGGAACCGGTATAACAAAATACACTGGAAATATTGTGCTGGATACAGTTCTGACCCAGGAATACAGTGACGCTGCATTAAGCGGTATAGTTATGAATATAGATGTTACGGGTGAATTTGACACAGGGCTTTCAGATAAGGAAAATCACGGATATGGTGTGACGATAATACGTGATATAGTGCAAAGGTATAACGGAGAAATTCATATGCAGGATGAACATGACATGTTTCGGACGGAGATCAGGATCCCTCTGTAAACATGTGTATATTGCAATATAACATGGAGGATATGATGACAGGTGGTATTAATTGGGCGAAAGTCGTGGCTGAGGTAGGAAGCGCACTCATAGTCTGTGCGGCTATGTTATCTTCGCTTCCATATAAGAGGAAAAAGGCAGGGGTAATTGTTATGCTTGCAATGAACCTTGTGTTTTATGTGTGTGTCCAGCATATGAAGGAGGTTGATGGGATAGGACCGCTGTTGGCGCCTATTATTGAGATGGCATTTTCGTTTGTGTCGCTAGGACTGTTTACCAAGGGAATCATATGGAAAAATTATTTGATATTTTTTCTTACAGTCCAGTGTTGTAACGTTGGTACAGTAGCTGCTTCTCTGATTTTTAAATCCTGTGCTCAGGCTGTGGCAGATGCCGCTCTAGGCAAGTATGATAATATACAGGGAATCATTATAGTTGCAGTTGCATCGGTTCTCATGACGATTCCTACTGGATGGCTGTTTAAACGTCTGCTGCACCCTGAAGTGTACGACAGAGAACGACTTTATAAGATTATCGTCATGGTGTTGATAGTCGGAAATGTAGCAGAATATTTCTTTAGGATAAATTTCAGTAATTATCTTGACGGTATTACGGATAAGAGAACATTGATAGGTATACTAAGCCAGCTATTTATGATGGTAGGACTTGTATTAACATTGAATGTTGCCGCAGGAATATATAACAGGTCAGAGAGAAAGAGAATACAGAGAGAAAAAGCTCTGCTTGAAAGTCTGGCTGCGGAAAACTATGATCACTATCAGAAGTTGGCAGATGAGAACCGTGAACTTCAGGAACTTGGAAAAAACCACAGCGCACAGGCTGTGAAACAATACGCTGAAAAACTTAGAAAGTATGGCCAGGAACTTAGCGGATTTCCATTGAGCGGAAATATGACCATGGATGCCATATTGTGCAGATACAGCAGAGATGCGGCAAAGCAGGGCGTGCGGTTTGACGCAGTTGTGGAACCCCTGCTGGACATCCCTGTAAGCGAGATGGAGTTGATATCGATATTTGAATATCTGATGCGGGCCATGTACAATGCCGTATGCGAAGAACAAAATAGCAGGTGGATGTCAGTAAAACTCCGATTCAGAAACGGCATGATGCTCCTGATCGTGGAGGGCAACGCCAGCCAGCTAAATCGCAGCAGAGAGGACCGCCGCTGCATAAGGCTTGTCCGCGAAATGACAGAAAACCACTCCGGCGTACTAACCCAGACCAAGGACACAGTGCAGGTTTTTATACCTAGTACAAGAATTGTGTAAAAATAAATGGCTTTGTTGAAAATTCAACATAATATTTATAAAAAGAGTAGTAATAATATATAATGAATATCCGGAATTTATAAATATCTGGGTGATAATATAAAATCAGGTATTCTGCAATCAATAAACTAAATTCTGCTGGGTAGTAGAATCCGCTCGGCAGTCAAAGACTTCCGGATTGCACAAGGCCAAAACGCAAAGGAGGCTTCATTATGGGAATCATGAAGAATATTAATCAGGCAGAGGTGCTGAAACTCAAGGATCAGGTAGAATACCAGCCGGGACAGGTTGTAAGCAAGACTCTGGCACAGAACGTGTGCATGAGCATCACGCTTTTTGCATTTGACAAGGACGAGGAGATCAGCACACATGAGTCAGGCGGAGACGCATTTGTCACATGCCTTGACGGAGTGGGTGAGGTTACTATAGACGGTGTGAAGTATGAGCTTCATGAGGGCGAGTCTATTGTCATGCCGGCAAAGCATCCACACGCTGTATATGGAAAAGAACAGTTCAAGATGCTTCTGGTGGTTGTATTCCAGTTGTAATGTGACGCTTGGGATAAAAAGGAGATATCTGGATGAACTCTGCTGAACTTGGACTTGTTTTTATGACCTCTATTCTGACATTTGGTGCAATTTGGGCTATACCATTTAAGAGAGAAAGAATATGGACATGTTTTAGCCTTTTGCTCATTTCATTTGGGATGGAGGCCTGCGTGCTTCTGATACAGAGATTCGGTGTGGCTGGAAAGTTTGCCGCAACTATACTGGAACTTCTGGCTTACTTTAGCCTTATTGGAATATATTGCAAGGGCATAATCTGGAAAAATTTCATTATATGGTATGTAGTGACGCAGTTCGGCAATATACTGATGGCAATTGAGACTGCACTTATTCCGAGTTTTGCTGCAGTTTATCAGGCAATGATCGCCAGGGCTGGACGGATGAAGTTGCTGCCTTACATGTTGCTTATAGTGATAAATATAATTGGAAATTATCTTATGGCTAAAGTGGCGAGGAAGCTTATGAAGCCTGAGGTTTTATCTGGTGCAAATGTATACAGAACCATGACACTGATCCTAATGACGCTTATTGTATTTTTTGGCTCAATTAGCCATGAGATCATGGATGAGAAAAGATTGGTGTATGCTCACAGCCATTTGTTTCTGGTCGCATTCTGGATAGCATTTACAATTATATGGCTGCTGGTGCTCAATCTTATAGCCTATATATACAACAGGGCTGAGAAGAAACGTGTCATGAACAGAAAGGCGCTTATAGAGAAACTGGCGAATGAGAAGAGGCATGATGATAATCGTGCTTGCGTATCATGGCGCAGAGAAGAAACGGTTTTCAAGAAGAAATATAGAGTTTGTCAGGGATATAGTCAGTATGCATTACGGTGTAGTTCAGACGATCCAGGAGGGCAATGAAGAGCAGATAAGATTATTCATTCCGAGTCAGAGCGACAGCGGTAAAGAGACAGAAGATGCTGGGCTGGCGGCTGTGTAGATGTCACAGTCGCCGGCTCAGTTCGTCTATATGGTTTTGTAATATGCGGTTTGTATCTTCCACAGACAATATCATGTCATACTGTGGAAGTGTCTGGACAAAATCCATGATGGAACTGCATATGGAGTGTTCACACAGGGGAATACATATCGTATTGCCGTCATTTCTGGTGAGCATGATGTACGTTATCATAGGCGGTGCAAATGATATGGTCAGGTTCAGCGATGTGCGCAGCTTATTTTTGTCGATCAGAAGGAAGGTATAGTCATCCTCCCTGCTGTTGGATTCTATGATCCGGTTTAATATGGCTATCCTGTCGGCAATATCCGTCCTTTTTGCCAGGGTATCAGGGAAGTTCACAACTTTGCCATGTTTTGTGAACAATTCCAGTCCCTCGGATGTGAATATGACGGTGTGGTTTTCTGATTCCAGCTGTCTGATCCTTGTTAGGAGCTTTGCCTTCAGCATATCCCGGTAAGGTGTATCACACATGTATTTGTCGATCATGGAAGATGTGAAGAACTTCTCAAATGTCGGTTGTACATTTATACACATATTGTATCCTGGGTAGGTGGCCGGAGCTGCATCTATGAGCTGATCCAGCAGTTCTGATGGCGGCTGCTTGCCATTTGTCAGAATGTGTGATCGGGACAGGGCAGAACTATATATATCCAGATAGTGCTGGTGGAATTCATCATTTGCCACGAAGAAAGCCTCTCTGAAATCCGGTGAGAGGAATATCACGTGGGTATTGGTGATAAGGTAGTTCGGAAATGCTATCACGTCCATGCGGAATTCATTGTGCGGCGCATAATAATAGTGGACAGAGAAATCACCTGTGCACGCTGAGAAAAATGGCAGCAGGTTGGTGACACACTTCAGGTTGTGAATGTTGTCATAGTTGCCGTGCAGATCCCTGACCTTGCAGAATTCTATGAGCTGTATAGTCGTCAGACTGCTGAACTCATCGTTGTAGAACTGCCTGAGCATACCGGGGATATAGGATTTGCTCATGTCGGCAAATATGTACAGGTACGGATCTTCAAAATTCTTAACCGAATGCCTGACTATGGAATATATGAAATTCGTTATCTGGAACTGATCGTTGATAAGGGCATAGTCTGGTATCTCAGATATGTCGGTTATGAATGAGTCCGCAGCGGCAGAGGGACTTTGCCCGAGAAGATCTGCCGGGATCTCAAGGATGTTCCGTATCTGCATGTGGGTCTGGTAACGTTCTGTTCCTATCTGATCTATGAGAAAACATTTGTCAAATTCGGATTTTTCGGCAGGCGTCAGGGAAAAGAAAGGAATGAGTTTTTCGTACATCTGTGGAGTGAGTTTTCGCTGACCGGCTAGAACTTTCTGGAGAGTGGTCCTGTTGATTCCGCATTTGGCTGAGAGGGAATATATGGTGTATCCATTTGCATCAATATGCTTTTTGATCAAATCCTGAATCTGCTCCATGCCCGGTCTCCTTCTTGAATGTGAACTGCCAATTGTTTATTATATACAGAGTGATATCGCTTAGATTATTATATGGTTATTGTGTTGTATTATGTCGAAAAAGTTGTGCATGATTACACCAAAGTTATGCAATGATTCTTAAAAATAACTACCTATTTTGGTAACATAGATACGTATACTTAATTGAGAGTCTAGATAATGAAAATAATAATTTGCGATGATTCGATTAAAGAGGCGGAGAAAACAAAAGAGGTTCTAGTCAGCAATCAGTTGGCAGATGAGTCTGATATAACCATATTTTGCCGGACGATCTTAGGGGTGAGATCGAGCGCAGATCACTTTCATGTGATATAGCGGTTATGGATATCGAGTTTGATGCTGTTCCATACAACGGAATAAACCTGAGTGCGGCCATCAATGAACTGTTGCCGTCCAGTCAGATCATTTATCTTACAAATATTCTGGAGTTCGCTCCTGATGTCTATGAGACAAAGCATTGCTATTTTGTGCTTAAGTCCAACATGGATCTTATGCTTCCACGTGCGGTGAACAAAGCCGTGAATATAATAGAGAAGAGCAAAGAGGACGCAGTAATGGAGATAGTCTGCGACGGCAGCCGTGTGCTCATACCTCAGCATGACATAGTATTTGTCGAGAGATCCCAGCGCAAGCTGACCATACACACGGAGAAGTCGGACTACAGTTTCTACAGTTCACTGAAGAAATTCCTGTCACAGGCCAACGGGCTGTTTGTTCGCTGCCATGAGGCATATGTGGTCAACCTTGATTATGTAAATGTGGTGAAGAAGGATGTTGTACAGATGGAGGGTGGCAGAGAACTGCCGATCGGAATTTCATTTGAGAAGAACTTCAGAACCAGATACATGAATTACTGGGCTGACAGGGTGTGACATGTCTGCAAAAGGCTGCTTTGAATGGGAGGGAGCCTCTGACAGCATGGCAGCTTAGGCTGTCGAGTGGGTGGAGAGTCAGTAGGAAAGTTATGCACGACCAGAACCAAGTTATGCAGAAGTTATTCAATTGTAAATCCTCTTATATTAAAATGAAAAACATCATAACAGGTATCTGCAGAACTTAAACTTGATTGAATCACAGAGAGTGTTTTGCAGATATCTGTACTATTTACAAATAGGAGGGTATTGCGTATGAAAAAGATTACAAACAGACGAACTACGAGACTGACCAGGTTTATAGCTGTAATTATGGCTGTGCTGCTTATTGGAGGACTGGTTCCAGCACTTCCTGCCCGTGCCGGTTCTGATTTTACCGCAACTGGAGTGCAGGTCAGCATAAATAGTAATGTGCAGGTCAGCCGATCGTATGTAAAAATAACAGAGGGCGTATATACATTTAGTTCGATGTATGACAGTAACTATGTGCTTGATGTATATGGCGGCAATATATGGAATGGAACAAATATTGCGGTTTACAAAAAAACAGGTGCCGACAATCAGAAATTCAGAATTGTCAATGTAAGCGGGTATTGGTACAAGATTGAGACCGCATCAAGAAGTGTTCTGGACGTCAAAGGCGGACAGGCTGGAAATGGTGTAAATGTTCAGCAGTGGGAATACAACGGAACTGATTCACAGTTGTTCCGTTTTTGCAAAACCAGTTCAGGAACTTACATTATTGAGAATAAATTAGGATATGTTCTGGACATTGCGGGTGGAAAGGCTAAAGATGGCAAGAACATTCATACATGGACAATGCATGGCGGAAAGTCACAGCAGTGGATTTTGTCAAATGAATCTTTTGACGTTGTCACACCAGAGGGACAGCTTTCATGGGTAAATGAAGGAGTGTATACTTTAAAGTCTGCATATGACAGCAATTATGTACTTGATTTGTACGGGGCAAAAACAGCAAATGGAACAAATATTGCTGTTTACAAGAGTACCGGTGCAAATAATCAGAAATTCAGGATAACAAAGGCTACATCATACTGGTATAAGATAGAAGCTGAGTGTGGTAAGGTGCTGGATGTCAAGGATGGTAAAAAGAGTAAGGGAACAAACATACAGTTGTGGGAGTATAATGGAACTGATTCTCAGTTATTTTGCTTCTATAAGACATCAGCAGGAACGGTTATTATACAAAATAAGCTTGGGTGTGTGATTGATATATCCGGTGGAAAGGCGCTTGATGGCAAGAATGTCCATACGTGGAGATATCATGGTGGCAAGTCACAGCAGTGGATTTTGTCATCTACAAATTTCAAGAAAAAAAAGGTTAAGAACACAAAGCTTAGCTATGGATTATACAGGAACAGTGCAGCGCGTGTAACATGTGGCTTTAATGGATATAAGACCACTTCTGGAAAACATGAAGGAATAGATATCCACTACAAGATAGGTGCGCCAATCTATGCACTCACAGATGGAGTTGTAGTCAGGGTTGCATATGGTAAGTGCGGCAGAAGTGGACTTTCAACCATAGCAATTTACAATAAGGCTACAAACAAGACTGTTGTATACCTGCACAGTGCTCCTGCATCAGGCTTGAAAGCAGGACAGACAGTGAAAAGAGGTCAGAGGATAGGTGTTGAATCATGGCGTGGAATAACAAGCTCAAGTGGAGCTCATACACATGTTGAAGTGCGAAATGGCCGCGTGGGTTACGCCGCAAAGTCAGTCAATGATTATAAATTGGATAATCCAAATCCTACAAGCTTTTGGAAGGGACAGGGTTACACAATAAACTAATATAATATCAACGTTTAAGAAGAAGGGATGATCAGACTATGGTAAAAAAACACATAAGATCAAAACTGGCAAAGAGAATTGCCTGCACATTCCTTGCAGTCACCATGGCAGTTTCCGGATCAGTGTTTGCACCGAAGGCATTTGACGGATATGATGGAAAACTTGGTACGGTATGTGCAGAGGCGGCCACGGTGAAGCTGAATTACAGCAGCTGCCGGCTTGACAGAGGCCAGAGGCAGAATCTGTATGTAAATGGCACAAGCCAAACCGTCAGATGGAGCAGTTCCAACAAGTCAGTTGCTACAGTCGATGCATATGGATGCGTGACCGGAATCAAGAGGGGTACGGCCTATGTGACGGCAAAACTCAGCAATGGCAGAAGTTACAGATGTAAGGTTGTCGTATCCGGAAGGATACATATCCGCAAGAGCAGTGAGATGCTTTCAGATGGCAAGAGAATCTACATGCGTGAGAAATATGACAACAACTGGAACTATACCAACTGGCTGTACTCATACAATCCGGCGACAGGCAGGAAAGTAAAGCTTACGAACCTCAGATGCATGAGCCTGGATGATATCAAGGGCGGCTACCTGTACATAACAGCACATGTCAGTGCCAATTCATCCACTGATTATATATACAGGGTGTCCAAAGACGGCCGTTCAAAGAAATGTCTGGGACAGGGCTCAGGTGCGAAGATCATCGGTAACTACATATATTACACTTATTACAGTTACAACAATCAGTATGGTACAGACAAAGGCGTGTACAGGATGAAACTGGATGGAACCGGTAAGACTCTCATTTGCTACGGTTCTTATGAGCTCTGTGTGGCAAATAACCTGCTGGTCGGAATAAAAAGAGATTTTGGTAGCAACGGTCCTACAGAGGATACATATCTGATATATAACAGCGGCGTTGTGAAGAAGACCTACATATCATCTGCCTGCAGCGTCAATTGGTGGAAGAATCCATATGATGAAATAGAAAGGTATGCAAATGTGTGTAACAATGCATATGGATACACCTACACACAGAATGGCCTGAAATGTGGACTCGTCAGAAAGAGCGGCGGCGTGAGCAAGGTTGTGAAGACTTTTTCGTTCCGTATAAGTAAGATATATGATGCCGGAGAATATCTGGTTGTAGAGGGCTGTGGAACATATGGTGTAAAGATGGTTGTAGTATCAAAATCTGGTAAATCCATGAGGACGTTGTACAGCAGAGTTGCGGACAGGCAGTATATCCCATAAATAACTGTTTAGCATAACCAACAAATATAAGATTAGGAAAATACGGAAAAAATAGGATTTTTCATCCATAGAATCTTTCTTCCCCCGGAGAGACGGTGAGATATTCATCTCATCTTCTTCCGGGGGGGTTTTTATTTGTATAAAAATACGTACTTATATATGTCAGATATATGTCAATTCATGTCATAAAATGCTAGTTTCAGATACCACTGTGTGATAGAATTATAGAAGAAAAATAACGCTTGGTTGTTGTGACAGACAAGAGAGGAGGATGAGGATATGATATGTAATGTATGTGGCAATAAACTGCCAGATAATGCCACAAGATGTAACGTGTGTGGCAATATAATGAACCCGAATGGCCCGGCCCAAGGCGGCCCGGGGATGCCGTATCAGATGGGAGGTCAGCAGGGAGGTCCGATGCAGGGCGGCCCGGGGATGCCATATCAGATGGGAGGCCAGCAGGGAGCTCCGACACAGGGTGCCCCAGGAATGCCATATCAGATGGGAGACCAGCAGGGTGCTCCGACGCAGAAGGGCCCAGGAATGCCGTACCAGACCGGAGGCCAGCCGGATGCGCCTACGCAGAGAGGCCCAGGAATGCCATACCAGACCGGAGGACAGCAGGATGCTCCTACGCAGAGAGGCCCGGGGATGCCGTACCAGACTGGAGGTCAGCAGGATGTGCCTACGCAGAGAGGCCCAGGTATGTCGTACCAGACTGGAGGCCAGCAGGATGTTCCGACGCAGAGAGGTCCGGGAATGGGACCGCCACGTCCGGTGAATGGCCCTATGGGTGGTGGTCAACATGATGTACAAGGGGCGACATCTGGGAATATGCCACCGCAGAAAGGTGATAAAAAGTCTGGTAGCAAGACAGGATTTCTGATAGCCATGTCGGTAGTCATGTTCCTGCTTGTATGCGGTATAGGTGTGTGTATATATTTCCTCACGAAGAACGGAAAGGGCACGGATGGAAATAGGACACAGGCTGCGGCATCGTCTGAAAGCTCAACAGATGAGGCGACAACCCAGTCGGCAGGTGACACTTCCACAGAAAAGAGTGGGAATGATCTGAGCGGTGGTGGCACAGAGTATGAGGCTCTCAATGTCTCCTCGATAACTGACAGCAGTTTTCCTCTGGTGGAGGTGACTCTCAGCGGACACGGAGATGTGGATGCGAAGAAGACTACCATCAAGGAGGACGGAGAGGATGTTGAGATCAAGGACATCCGAGATGACAACGGCAAGAAGGTGATCACGTACGTAGCCAACAATATTTCCGCCGGTGGCAAGGCCAGAAATATCCAGGTGACTGTGGACGGAAAAGAGATTAAGGCGGGAAAAGGCGCACAGCTTACATACAATGAGCCACAGCTTCAGACAGCGAATGTGACCATAGAATCCTGTGATGCGTCAAATTATCCTGAGGTCACACTTTATGTCACAGTGGAGAATGCGGATAGTGTAATACAAGGTTTGTCATCAGATAACTTTTACATTAAAGAGAAAATTTCAAATGGCAAGTATATTTATAAGGAAGTCACAGAGTCAGAGATGCTTGACAAGAATGCAGCGCTGAACATCTCGCTCATAGCAGACAAGAGCTCGAGTATATCGTACGACGATATGGACAAGATCAAGAGTGTTCTCAATGATTTTGTCGGAAATCTTCAGTATGATGCAGGAGACCGTGCGGAGCTTCTTGCTATTGATGATATATCCAGACAGATGTGTACATTTACAAATGATTCTCAATTCCTGAAAAATGGAATATCAAGCATGTTTCCTGAGGGAATGACAGATCTCTATGAGGGTATGTACCAGGGTGTTCAGCATGTAATATATCAGGATGGAGCAAAGTGTGTGATCGCTTTCACAGATGGATATAATACAGTGGATTCCGGATATTCTGCACAGTCAGTCATAGATATAGCAAATATGTACGAGGTTCCTGTGTACGTGATCGGTGTTGGCTATGATGAAGGTTATGATACAACAGAGCTTCAGACAATTGCTGAGAGTACGGGCGGAAGATACTGGAATATAGACGATCTGTATGATCTGAACGAGATATATCAGACCATATATACACAGCAGAAGCAGATGTACAAGATAGTGTATAACTGTGATGAGAGCGTAAAGCAGAGTTCCGAGAGAGATCTGGTTGTCAGCATGGTTGACGATACTTATTGTGCAAATGATCAGGAGAAAGTAACTCCTGTTACCGTGGATAAATCGGGAATCAACAAGACCCACTCAAGTAGATATGAGCTGGTGTTGGCGGACCTCTCATGGGAGGATGCAAATGTTGCGGCGAACATGGCGGGAGGTCACCTTGTTACGATAACAAGCAAGGAAGAGGAAGATACTATCATATCCATGGCAGAGTCTCAAGGGGTTGATTATGTATGGCTTGGAGGATATACCGCTTACGACAGGGGCGGTGATGTGTTTGGTCACTGGGTTACAGGTGAGGATTTCTCTTCGTACCAGCATTGGTGCAAAGACGAACCTTCCAGAACTGATAAGGATGGCGAGCCTGAGTGGTATGTCATGCTGTGGAATGTGCCTAGTCTTGGAGGCTGGACATGGAATGATCAGAGAAATGATCCTGCATCGGTGCCAGGTCTTGAATATTTCAAGGGCAAGATGGCCTATGTTATAGAGTATGAGAACTAGCAGATGTACAGATAGAGAATGGAGAATTATATGAAGAAAATATTGGTTGTGCTCATGGCACTTGTGTTTGTGGCAGCCGGTGTATTTGGAATACTGACCCTTGGCGGAAAGGCTGGTGATCCGAAAGAGGCGGCGCAGACCACAGAAGCCGGTGATACATCAAAGGCTGACGATGGATCTGGGGCTGGGGATTCTCAGGATACGAAAGATACTGAGTCCGGCAAAGCAGATAATAGCGGTGACAACACTTCCTCTGAAGTGGCTGGCGGTGAGGATACACAGGATCCTGCAGATCAGCCAGGATCCGCAGAAGGCTCGGATCTTGTCGAGAAGACACTGGCAGATATGAGCCTTAGAGATAAGGTGTGCCAGATGATGTTTGTGAGACCTGAGAGCATCACGGGAATTGACGTGGTGACTGCTGCAGGAGATACGACAAAGACCGCACTTGAGCAATATCCGGTGGGCGGAATAGTATATTTTGCGCAGAATATGGAGAGCAAAGACCAGGTCAAAGAGATGATAGACAATTCGCAGAGCTATAGCAAGGTCGGCCTTTTTATAAGTACAGATGAGGAAGGCGGAATGGTAAACCGTCTCATGAACACTGTGGGAACCACATATATAGATTCCATGTACAATTACAAGGATGAGGGAACACAGAAGGCACATGACAACGCGTATACCATTGCCAGTGACATGGCGGCTCTGGGATTCAACATGGATTTTGCCCCGGTTGCAGATGTGTGGTCAAATCCAGACAACACAGTTATAGGCGAGCGTGCTTACAGCGATGATTACAGCCAGGCTGCGGAACTTGTAGGCAGTGCGGTCAAAGGATTTGAGGATGGTGGAGTCATGTGTACCCTGAAGCATTTTCCGGGACATGGAGACACCGCAGAAGATTCCCATTACAGCAGTGCTTACGTGAGAAGGACAAAGGATGAGATCATGGCGGATGAGATGCAGCCATTTACAGCGGGAATAGAGGCCGGTGCAGAATTTGTGATGGTTGGTCATCTCATAGTGCCGGACATAGATGAACTTCCGGCTACACTTTCTTACAAGATAACAACAGAGATGCTCAGAGATGAGATGCATTTTGAAGGAATTGCCATCACGGATTCTCTGGCCATGAGCTCCATAGCGGACAACTACGGCGTGGGTGAGTCTGCTGTTATGTCGATCAAAGCGGGAATAGACATGCTCCTTGATCCTACAGATATAGACACCGCGATCGATGCTGTGGTTCAGGCAGTTGAGAGTGGAGATATCACTGAGGACAGGATAAATGACAGTGTGAGGAAGATACTTACTCTCAAGGAAAAGCACGGGCTGCTGAAGTGATAGACCTGCCGACGTAGTATTCAATACTATTTAACCTTGTTATATATATTGCATTGTGGTAAAATTACTATATCTGTGATGCAGAAAAGAGTATATAAAAATTACGAGGTATGAGATGAAGAGAGTTGTTGTAACAGGAATGGGTGCAGTGACACCTATAGGTAACAGTGTAGAAGAGTTCTGGGAGAATATAAAGAAGAATACAGTTGGTATCAGCGAGATCACCAAGTTTGATGTCAGTGATTACAAGTGCAAGCTTGCCGCTGAGGTAAAGAATTTTGATCCTAAGCAGTATATGGATCCTAAAGCCGCAAGACGTATGGAGCCATTTTGCCAGTATGCGATCGCAGCTACAGGCGAGGCTATAAAGGATGCAGGCCTTGATCTGGAGAAAGAGGACAGAACAAGGATCGGAACCTGTATAGGAAACGGTCTTGGCGGTGTGGCTACTATAGAGAAGGAGCACAAGAAGGTCGTAGAGGGCAAGGCTAACCGTGTAAGTGTTATGATGGTGCCTATGATGATCTCCAACATGGCTGCAGGCAATGTAGCTATACAGTTCGGCCTTGAAGGCAAATGTACAGACATAGTCACAGCGTGTGCCACAGGAACAAACTCCATAGGTGAGGCATACAGATATATACAGGCCGGTGAGGCTGATGTCATGGTAGCAGGAGGCGCAGAGTCACCTATCTGTGAGACAAATGTGTCAGGATTTATCTCCATGACAGCACTGTCAAGTGCAGAGGATCCGATGAGAGCATCTATTCCATTTGACAAGGACAGATGTGGATTCGTCATCGCAGAGGGCGCAGGAGTCGTTGTACTTGAGTCACTTGAGCATGCTCAGGCGAGAGGTGCACAGATACTGGCTGAGGTAGTTGGCTATGGTTCAACATGTGATGCATATCACATCACATCCCCTAAGGAGGATGGAAGCGGCGCTGGCCGTGCCATGAAGCTTGCCATGGAGGAGGCTGGTATCGCACCTGCTGATGTTGATTACATCAATGCCCATGGAACAAGTACACATCACAATGATCTGTTCGAGACCAGAGCGATCAAGTATGCTATGGGCGATGATGCTTACAATGTGAACATCAATTCAACAAAGTCCATGATAGGCCATCTGTTCGGTGCAGCTGGTGCAGTTGAATTTATCACATGTGTTAAGTCCATAGAGGATTCATACATCCATCCTACAGTTGGTCTCCGTGAGACAGAGGGTGAGATGGACCTGAATTACACCATGGGAGAGGGCGTACATAAGGATATAACATATGCACTCAGCAATTCCCTTGGATTTGGCGGACACAATGCAAGTATTCTTGTGAAGAAGTACGAGGCATAGGACAACAACTCAGAATAGTTTATTATAGACGATAACGAAGATAAGACACTGGAAAGAAAAGTGATATATCCTGTCAGGCTGGCAGGGAACATATCAAAACGCTTTCTGGTGTCTTATTTTGTATGGCCTGATGATATGTGCCGTGGTGCCCTTTTTGATAGAATGTGTTTTTGCCGTTTACATCTCCGAAAAAAATTGTGCTATTTGTCGGTTTTGGTATACAGATTTCAAATATAATAGTATAATATAGCTAATTGCATGCGAAAAATGTTAAGTTATGATTGGTTGGTGTGAAAGAACAAGGAGGGTTATGGTTATGTACGAGAATAAGGATATGCTCAGCTGGCTTGGATACTTTGCGGATATGATGAAGGTGAGTCCTGAGAAGATAAAGATGCTCAACATATGTGGAAAGCAGAAGAACGTGGTGCCTACTATAGACACACACAAGAGAGTTCTTATATTTGCAGATGAGAGCCATGAGGATCTTCTGTACACATTGTGGGAGAAGGGATTTGGAGAGTATGATCTCTGGTATGCTGAGGGCGTATGTCCCGGCGGTGAGGTTCATCATGACAAGATTGAGAAGGTGCTCAACAGGAAGATAACAGGCCCAACAGTCATCTTCATTGTAAATGAGAAGACAAGGGAGTCTGTCAGATATGGTATAGCGAATGATTTCTTCTCCGCAGGAACTGTTCACTATGTGGGCAAGGAGATCAGAGCGGTCATCATGAGTCTGCTGGATGTGGATACACATGACACCATATTGGCACTTCAAGCTGAGAGTATAGTTATAGAGGCTGCTATAGTTGCAAGTGATGGAGATATCATTGCGGTTGAACCTGACGAGGGTTCGAGGCGTTCCATGGAAGAGAACGTGGACAAATTCGGTGTTCACAATGTCCGCATCATTCCGGATATGAGTGAGGAATCACTTTCGAGTATTCCTGTTCCGAGACTTGCATTTATCGTGGCAAATCATTATCTGGAATCAGACATGGAGAGACTGCTTAAGATCAATCCGAATATGCAGTTTGTCATATACACGCTTGATCTGGGCATCCTTGCACAGGCAAAGACCATATTTGACAAATTGGGTATCAAGAACATGGAGGCGATACAGATATCCGTCTCAAAGACGAACAAGGACAATATGTTCGTGACACAGCCGTCACCATGGCTTATAACAGGTGAGGCATCTGAGTAGAAGAAAATGTATGGCGGTCTATAAGTGGCCGTATGTGAGAACTGAATATATGCCAATATAGCAACACCCCTGGGTATTACAGTATGCCAGGGGTGTTTTGCATGTCTGCTATGTCTGCCAATAGGAATAGACTGAATAATAGTTTCAATAATAATAAATGTGTACTTGTGATCAGTCTATGGACGGCATATTGTTATCGGCAAGTCTTATGATGCCGATTATGGTGCCGAGACAGATGATATCACTTGTCAGATATGAGGATCTGTCACAGCGGCTGACCGCCTCGAGGTAAGGCGAGCCGTCTTTCTCGGTGTATCTGCGGATCATTTCGACGCCATCTTTGTTTAGGAATATTGATATATCTCCAAATCTCGGGAAACCTTTTTCCACGGCGAGTATATCTCCCCGCATGTAGATCGGGTGAAGCATATTGGTTGTGAGTTTGATACAATAGTCTGCCGAAGGAAAATAGTCAACCGGAATATCTATGAATTCTGTCGCATGAGTTGAATAGTCAGCGTTGGATGCAAGTGTGTGTATGGATGCTATGCAGGGAAGTTTTCTGGTTGCATTGGTTTCTGATTCTGTTGGTGCGATGCTTTTCTGCATATGATCTTCGGAATCAGCCATCAACATGACCATGTTCTTTCCGTGGTGGTTGAGTGTTCTGAATTTCTTGAGCAGATACAGTTCTTCCTTGGTCAGGCTCTGTCTGTGAAGGAAACCGTCCATGGTGCAGCCGAGGGCATCTGCGATGGATATCATGAGCAGAATTCCCGGACTTTTGGTCTTGCCGCTTCTGATGGCTTTGATGGTATCCTCAGAGATTCCCGTCATATCCGCAAGTTGGGATATGGTGACGCCTCTCTCCGCCATGCTCTCTTTCAGACGTTCGCCTATGTCGTAGTATTGTTCCATATATAGTTCTCCATTTATATGTGTGAAAGTGTCAGCACACCACTTCATGTGGTGCTTGTGCCTTTATCTTCTATTATATATGATTTCTGATAAATGTCTATATTAGAAGTGTAATATGTTACACTTTTGCGAAATTGTAGCGCGCTGGTTAGTGTACGAACTACGCTTCCATTTATGTGGAATAATGCTATAATAAATTTATCTGTTACATCGAGAGATGACAAGGGGGTCATTTTCTATAACGATCTGTCACAATGGGGGTGACGGATTTCGGCAGAGGGAACAAGGCTATCACGTATCGAGCGTCGGGCGTCGAGTACGAGATAGCCTTTTTTCGTGGGGCGGACGGCTGGCACTTGCACCTGAGCAATAATTCCGTGTGTGTTATCACGCTCTACGTCCTTCGCTTCACTGTCTCCATTTGCATGCGGCGCCGCTTGCGTTTGGTGATATATGTCTTGGTGGGAGTCGATGGGAAAGATGGAGAGTGATTAATTATATGTCAGATTTTGATGATAAATTTTTAAATAAGACTAAAAATAAAGGAAACGTTAAAATTATTAAAAAAGTATAAACTGGCGATACGCTAGGTTTTATGCGGGTTTCTTGGGAAAAATGTGACAAAAAGCTGTTTTTGTTATGAAAAACAATACAAAAATTAAAAATGATTAAAATTTGACTATAAGGGCAAATATATGACTTTAAATTTGTTTTGAATGGTGATAAAATACGCAAGCAAGGAGCGGAGAAAGCTCAAGAGTAAAAAGATAGGGGAGTATGACCGTATGAATGTAGTATTTTTTGATGTAGACGGCGTACTGAATTCGGAAAAATTCCTGTGTGAGAAGCATGGGGAATTTATCAATCCAAAGAATGTGGCGAATCTCAAGCTGATCGTTGATGCCACAGGAGCGAAGCTTGTTATGACCAGTGACTGGAGAAAACAGGTGATTGATAAGGATATCAGTAAGGCACACGTGAGGGAACTGATAGACAGACTTGCGGATGCTGGAATGGAAGTATATGGGGCAACTTCTTCAGGGGATGAGCTCAGAAACAAGTATGGGGATTATACCAGAGCATGTGCAGTCAAGGATTATGTGGTTGCGAATTCCGTAGAGGGATATGTCATATTTGATGACATGGATATGGACTGGGAAGCTCATGAACTCGATTCTCACTGGATCGACACAGAGAACGTACTTGCAGGGCTTACAGAAGCAGATGCCAGAAATGCTATTTCCATAATAAATGGATAATTGCATTATGACATATAATAAGCGAGATGATCAGTTTCTCAGAGACAGATCATCGAGCGAGACAAACAGTGTGAAAGGAAGTGATGTCTTACGGATCTGGCAGAAGAGTTATCCAATGAACTCCAATGCAAAACAGTATTTACAATACCAATATTTGGTGGAATACCGGTAACAGAATCTGTGGTGGTAACATGGATCATTATGGCAGTGCTTGTGCTGTTGTCGATTATCCTTGTAAGGAATCTCAAGGTAGAGAATCCGGGTAAGAAGCAGCTGGTGCTGGAGACCATAATAACTACCTTTAACAACCTGTTCAAAGGTGTTATCGGAGAGGCGGGCATGAAGTATGTTCCGTATCTGATAACGGTTATTCTGTACATCGGTATGGCCAACATCATGGGTGTATTTGGCTTTAAACCACCGACAAAGGATCTGAATGTGACAGCCTCACTGGCCATCATGAGTATCGTACTCGTACAGGTGGCAGGAATAAGAGGAAAGGGAACGAAAGGCTGGGTCAAGAGCTTTGCAGAGCCGGTTGCCATAGTTGCACCGCTCAACGTACTTGAGCTTGTCATCAAGCCATTGTCGCTGTGTATGCGACTTTTCGGTAACGTTCTCGGAGCATTCGTCATCATGAAGCTGATAGAGGCAGTAGTTCCACTCATTGTCCCTATCCCACTAAGCCTGTACTTTGATTTCTTTGATGGATTTTTACAGGCATTTGTATTTACTTTCCTGACTACGCTTTATATGCAGGAAGCGATGGAGTAAAGATTATTTAAAGATATTTTACGTATTATCTGAAATCAAAATGAAAATAAGAAGGAGAAAAATGATATGAACGGATTATTAGCAATTGGAGCAGGTATAGCAGCATTAGTAGGACTTGGCGCAGGACTTGGAATCGGTCTTGCAACATCAAAGGCAGTTGAGGCTGTAGCTAGACAGCCGGAGGCAGACGGAAAGATCACAAAGCTTCTTATCATCGGTTGTGCCCTTGCAGAGGCAACAGCTATTTACGGTTTCGTTATCGGACTTCTTGCAATCATTCTTCTTAAGTAATAGGAAATTTGCAAAATCTGTAAAAGCAGGTAATAGAAACAGAAAGATAGGAGTGGCTATATGATTGATATAGAATTTTCTACAATAGCATTCACCATTATCAACTTAATAGTTCTGTTTCTTCTTTTGAAGAAGTTCTTGATAGGACCGATCAACGATGTCATCAAGAAGAGAGAAGATATGATCGCTGGCACCATATCGGATGCCAACAATCAGAAGGCTGAAGCAATGAAACTCAAGGCTCAGTATGAGGATACCTTGGCTGGGGTTGACGCTGAGTGCAGGGATCTCCGTGAGAAATCCCGTGTGGAGGCCCAGAATGAGTACAGCCGTATCATAGATCAGGCTGATGCGAAGTCAGTCAAGATGATAAAGGATGCGGAGAAGACCATAGAGATCAAGCAGAACAAGGCACTTTCTGATATGCAGTCACAGATCGCAGAGCTTGCAATGGCAGCAGCCGGCAAGATCGTGGGCGGTGAAGGTGACGCGGAATCAGCAGGAGCTGCCATGTATGACGAGTTTTTGAATGAAGTAGGTGATTCGGGTGACACAGAAGGCAATTAATTACGGAATTGTCCTCTATCAGCTTGGAATCAGTCAGGACATGGTGGAGGAGATAAAAGCGCTGGTGAATGGATGCCCGGAACTGGCAGATGCACTGGCAAGTCCGGTGGTTGAACATATAGAAAAGCGCAAGATCATTGACAGAGTATTTGGCAGATTCGACAGCAGGAATCTGGTGAATTTTATGAAAACTCTGTGTGACAATGATGGATTTGACATGATACATGACATATTTGACGAGTATGAGAAGTATGCCAGAGAGCAGCAGGATATCCTTTCGGCAACTCTCTATTATGTCACACCGCCAACTGATAAGCAGAAAGCGGGTATCGAGAACTTCCTTATGAAAGAGTATGGAAGCAAGGCGTTACAGCTTTCCATGGTGGAGAAAAAAGAATTGATAGGTGGATTTGTCATAAGAACGGGAGACCGCGAGTACGACAGAAGCATTCTGGGCAGGTACAAATCCCTTAGACAGAAACTGGTTATGAGGTGATAAATTGAGTTCAATTAGTTCAGAGGATATTATTTCTATACTCAAAGAAGAGATAGAGAATTATGATTTTGACTCCAGGGACAAAGAAGTCGGTAAGGTCATCTATGTAGGTGATGGAATCGTAACCGTATACGGTATAGACAATGCCATGTACGGTGAGATCGTCGTCTTTGAGAATGGCGTCAAAGGTATGGTTCAGGATATCAGAAGAACAGAGATAGGATGTATTCTGTTCGGTCGTGATACAGGAATCAAGGAAGGAACAAAGGTCAGCAGAACAGGCAAGCGTGCAGGTATCCCTGTAGGCGATGCATTTGTCGGACGTATAGTTGATGCCCTTGGAGCACCTATAGATGGAAAAGGCAGCATCGAGTCAAATGATTACCGTCCAATAGAGAATCCTGCTCCAAGCATAGTTGATCGTAAGTCGGTCAACCAGCCGCTTCAGACAGGAATCCTCTCAATAGATGCCATGTTCCCAATCGGTAGAGGACAGAGAGAGCTGATCATAGGAGACAGACAGACAGGTAAGACATCCATAGCGATAGATACCATTCTGAATCAGAAGGGCAAGGATGTCATCTGTGTATATGTGGCTATAGGCCAGAAGGCTTCAACCATAGCCAAGGTTGTAAATAACCTGAACAAATACGATGCGATGGACTATACGATAGTCGTTGCATCTACAGCAAGTGATTCAGCACCACTTCAGTATATTGCACCTTATTCAGGTACAGCTATCGCTGAGTATTTCATGCATAAGGGCAAGGATGTGCTGATAGTGTATGATGATCTGTCAAAGCACGCAGTTGCTTACAGAACATTGTCACTGCTTCTCGGACGTTCACCAGGACGTGAGGCATATCCTGGAGATGTATTCTATCTCCATTCAAGACTTCTTGAGAGATCAAGTAAGCTGAAGGATGAGCTGGGCGGAGGTTCCATCACAGCCCTTCCTATTATAGAGACACAGGCAGGTGATGTATCTGCTTATATACCTACAAATGTCATATCTATCACAGATGGACAGATATTCCTCGAGAGCGATCTGTTCTTCTCAGGTATGAGACCTGCTGTCAACGTTGGTCTGTCGGTATCACGAGTTGGTGGTGCAGCGCAGACAAAGGCGATGAAGAAGGCCGCAGGAAGTATCCGTATCGATCTGGCACAGTACAGAGAGATGGAGGTGTTCACACAGTTCAGTTCAGACCTTGATGAGAACACCAAGGAACAGCTGCAGTACGGCAAGGGACTTATGGAGCTGCTTAAGCAGCCTCTGTGCAATCCGCTGTCAATGGCCGAGGAGGTTATCATCCTGGTAGCAGCTACCAATAAAGTATTCCTTCCAGTAGAAGTTTCAGAGGTCAAGAAGAAGAAACTTGAGATGCTCGAATACTTCCACAGTGCCCACAAGGATATCGTGGATGAGATCGAGGAGAAGCAGGTGCTTACCGATGAGCTGAAGGACAAGATAGTTGCAGCTGCTAAGGAGTTTATCGAGAGATAGATTTCAGGAGAAATAAGAAGATTCGTTGAGAGGTGATTTGATTGGCAAATACCAAAGAAATCCAGAATAGAATAAAGAGTATCAAGGATACTCAGAAGATCACCAATGCAATGTATATGATCTCATCTTCCAAGCTGAAAAAGGCCAGGACAGATCTTGAGAACACGGAACCTTACTTCTATACACTTCAGGTTGCCCTTGCCAGAATGCTCAGACATGTTCCTGAGATGGAGCATCTGTACTTCGACAGCAGAGATGGAATCAAGGAAGAGGACAGAAGACGTGGTTATCTAGTGATCACTGCCGACAAAGGTATGGCAGGTGCTTACAACCACAATGTAATCAAGATCGCCGAGCAGGAGCTGGCAGCCCACCCGAACAGTGAGCTGTATGTAGTCGGCCAGGTGGGAAGACACTACTTCGCCAAGAAGGGAGTGCCTATAGATATACATTTCCAGTATACAGCGCAGAATCCAAGTCTTCACAGAGCCAGAGTCATAGCGGACAAGATGCTTGAGAACTATGAGAATGGCGATATAGATGAGGTATACATCATATATACCAACATGAAGAGCAGTGTGGTCGTGGAGCCACAGATGATACAGCTCCTCCCTATGAAGAGGACTGACTTCGCAGGCGTTCCTGCGGATGTGTTCCACGAGGAGATCACCATGGAGCCTTCACCGAAGGCGGTGCTTGACCGGATCGTGCCAAACTGCGTCATGGGATATATATACGGAGCTCTGGTAGAGTCCTTCTGCAGTGAGCAGAACAGCCGAATGATGGCGATGGATTCAGCCACCAAGAGTGCCAAGGAGATGCTGGATGATCTCAATATCAAATACAACAGAGCAAGGCAGGCAGCCATAACCCAGGAGATCACAGAGATCGCCGGCGGCGCCCGGGCTCAGAGAGATCGGAGTTAATAAGCTCAATAAAAATTAAGAAGGAGGTCTGATGTTTTGAAAAATGGTAAGATAGTACAGGTCATGGGACCTGTCGTAGACGTAGAATTTCCAGACAACGATCTGCCATACATCAAGGATGCTCTTGAAGTAGATAATCATGGAAAAAGATGTGTTATGGAAGTAGCACAGCACGTAGGAAACAATACAGTAAGATGTATCATGCTGTCCGCCAGCGAGGGACTTTCAAGAGATATGGAAGTCGTTGCGACCGGATCAGGAATCAAAGTTCCAGTAGGAAATCAGACACTTGGACGTCTGTTCAACGTGCTTGGTGAGACAATAGATGACAAGGAGGATCTCTCAGACACAGAGCACTGGGTAATCCACAGAGAGCCACCAACATTTGAGAATCAGAGCCCTGTCATCGAGATACTTGAGACAGGTATCAAGGTCATAGATCTTCTTGCACCTTACTCAAAGGGTGGTAAGATCGGTCTGTTCGGCGGTGCCGGAGTTGGTAAGACAGTCCTTATCCAGGAGCTTATCCAGAACATCGCATCTGTACATGGTGGATACTCAATATTCACCGGTGTAGGAGAGCGTTCAAGAGAGGGAAATGATCTGTGGACAGAGATGAGCGAGTCAGGCGTTATCGACAAGACCGCCCTGGTGTTCGGACAGATGAATGAGCCACCTGGAGCCAGAATGAGAGTCGCAGAGACAGGACTTACAATGGCAGAGTATTTCCGTGATGTAAATCATCAGGATGTGCTTCTGTTCATCGACAATATATTCAGATTTACACAGGCAGGTTCAGAGGTTTCATCACTTCTCGGACGTATGCCATCAGCCGTTGGTTATCAGCCGACACTTGCAAATGAGATGGGTGAGCTTCAGGAGCGAATCGCTTCGACCAAGGAAGGATCAGTCACATCAGTTCAGGCCGTATATGTGCCAGCCGATGACCTTACAGATCCTGCCCCAGCCACAACATTTGCACATCTGGACGCCAATACGGTTCTTTCAAGAAAGATCGTTGAGCAGGGTATCTATCCGGCAGTAGATCCGCTGGAGTCAAGCTCACGAATCCTTGAGGCTGATATAGTCGGCGAGGAGCACTACAATGTTGCAAGACGTGTACAGGAGATCCTTCAGAAGTATAAGGAGCTGCAGGATATCATCGCCATCCTCGGTATGGAGGAGCTGTCAGATGAGGATAAGCTCACAGTTACAAGAGCCAGAAAGGTTCAGAGATTCCTGTCACAGCCATTCCATGTTGCTGAGAACTTCACAGGTATTCCTGGAAAGTATGTAAGTCTCAAGGATACGATCAAGGGCTTCAAGATGATCGTTGACGGTGAGATGGACGAGTATCCTGAGTGGGCATTCTTCAACGTAGGTACTATAGAGGAAGTAAAGGAAAAGGCCGAGAAGGGCCAGTAAATATCAGAGGATATCAGTGTACGCCATTAGATATCAGAAAAGGAAGTGCGTAGATGAATACATTTTATCTGAGAGTTATTTCCAGCAATAAGATATTCTTCGAAGGCCGAGTAGAGAAGATCATTCTTCCACTTGAAGATGGAGAGAAAGCGGTTCTTGCACATCATGAGAACATGGTCATAGCCACCAGCATAGGCGAGATCAGGATCACCACGAATAAGGGTGAGCAGGTTGTCGGTGTTGTCGGTGAGGGCTTTGTTCAGATAGTAAATAACCGAGTTGTCCTTATCGTGGATTCCGCAGAGAAGCCGGAGGATATCGACAGGGTCAGAGCCAAGGAGGCAAAGATCAGAGCGGAAGAGAGGCTCAGACAGAAAGAGAGTCTGAAGGAGTACAAGCAGAGCGAGGCATCCCTTGCCCGTGCACTCACAAGACTCAGAGTAACAGAAAAGATTTAAAACCTGGCGCAAGCCGAACACAGAGCGCATCAGTGCAGGATTTCGAACCTAAAAGAATATAAAAGGCAGTGTCAACAGTGGAGTGATGAAACTGGTATGACATTGCCTTTTTTGAATGCAGATACAGGGAAATAAATGATAAAAACTTATCATTTACTCTGCCAGGTATCTGACACAATAAAAAAATGTTACTTGACAACTTTTGCCTTTGCTGAGAAAATAACTAGATAGTATATGGTAGAATTATGAAAAAGAGGACAACTTGGGACGTGTGCATTTATATGCACACATTTTTGAGTTAGAGGTATTTGGTTAGAGGTAGTTATGTTAAGATTTATTTGGGTAATAGTTTCGTGTGTGTTTTTGATCATGTACTATGTGCCAAAGATGTCGTATTATGCCAGACACCCGGAGAAATATGGGGAGGATGTATGTTATCAGATGGCACAGATCATGTGCAATCATGTGAGAAAGCGTGCATTCATAAAGACGGTTGCAACGGGTATGGAGAATCTGCCTAAGGAAGGCGGATACATCATGTATGCAAACCATCAGGGAAAGTATGATGTACTTGGAGTTATAGTATCTCATGATAAGCCTATCACATACGTCATGGATGCGAAGAGATCAAAGCTGTTTATCGCAGATCAGCTCACCGACCTCCTGAAGGCTCAGAGACTTGATAAGGAGAATATAAAGCAGCAGGTAAAGGTTATAAATGATGTATCGACGGAGATCAAGGCTGGCCGAAGATACATATTATTCCCGGAGGGCGGATATGATCACAGCCACAACGAGCTCAAGGAGTTCATGCCGGGCAGCTTCAAGATTGCAAAGAAAGCAAAGTGTCCGATAGTTCCAGTGGTGCTTTACGATTCATTCAGACCATTTGAAGGTTGGTCACTCAGGAAGGTGACTACACAGCTTGCATTTCTGGAGCCGATTCCTTATGAGGATATCGCAGACAAGAGTACAGTGGAGATCAGAGACATGGTTGTTGCAAGGATCCAGGCAAAACTTGACACCATGGAGACGATGAACTGCTGGTAAGAGCAACAGAATATGATTTATGAACCGCATGAACGGATTTGTTTATGCGGTTTATTTTTTATGTCACAAGCGCCGGCTTGATGACCTGCGCACGCATCAGTGTGCTTCCTCTTTTTTACTTTCAGTTCTGGTATAACTTGTTGATTGCGGGAATGTGGCCGGAGGGTGTATAATGTCCGTGGTCACATGGTCTGTGGGCCGTGGCTAGAAAATAAGATGGGATAAGGGATATGGCAGAAAAAAAACAGGATAAAGACAACAGGGAAAATAAAGGCAGTAAGGACGGTAAGGAGAAGTCAGGTGCGGGAAGCGGCAGGACGCTGAGGATCCTGATAAAGGTTCTGGCGGTGCTCATCGTTCTGGTGATAGTGGTGTTCTATGCTATATATTACAGATTTGCGCATGTGGCGAAGAAGCTGGCATATGAGACTGCGAATATGTATGCATTTGGCAGTGGAAAAGATATGGCGGAGTATATAGCTCCCGGTTATATAAAGCAGTATGAGGACAAATCAAAGGTGCTCTCGATAAGCGATATACAGGATATATATATAACGAAATTCCGTACTTACGTGAACGACAAGATAGGAGATATCGACAAGATAGAATGTAAGATCACAGACATCAAGGCTGTGAGCAACGTTGAGGATCTGAAGCAGACATTTGCGGATAACGGCGTGAATGGAGTTACGCAGTACAGAAGTGTGGATGCGGACTGGATAGTCATCGGCAAGAACGGGGATGAGATAACTCTCCAGGTGCAGGAGTTCGTACTCAAATGTGATGATGGCTGGTATGTTGACTATGTTCTTCTGCCGGCGGACGTCGACAGCGGCAGCGCAGATGGAGCTGGGGCTGAGACTGAGTCAGATGACGCAGATGGAGCTGAGGCAGAAACCGGATCGGATGACGCAGATGGAGCTGAGGCAGAAACTGAGTCGGATGACGCAGATGGAGCTGGGACAGAAACTGAATCAGATGATGCTGAGACAGAGACTGTCACCGAGGATGGCAATATAGGATAGGTTAGATCTGGATGTTTTGGAAGGGCATACGGAATATAGAGAAAGAAGGCTGATTGTATGTACGACATGAAATCTATGAAGGCGGAGGAGTTCATAGATGACGGAGAGATCCGTGAGACTCTGGAATATGCAGAGAATAACAAGAACAATGTGGAGCTGATAGACAGCATCATAGAGAAGGCAAAGCTCAGAAAAGGGCTTACACACAGGGAGGCATCTGTGCTTCTGGCGTGTGAGATGCCGGAGAAGATCGCAGAGATATATGATCTGGCGGAACAGATCAAGAAGGATTTCTACGGTAACAGAATAGTTATGTTTGCGCCGCTCTATCTGTCAAATTACTGTGTAAATGGATGCGTGTACTGTCCTTACCACATAAAGAACAAGCATATCGCAAGAAAAAAACTGACGCAGGAAGAGGTCAGGAAGGAAGTTATTGCCCTTCAGGATATGGGACACAAGAGACTGGCAATAGAGGCCGGTGAGGATCCTCAGATGAATCCTATAGAGTATATCCTTGAGTGTATAGATACTATCTACAGCATAAAGCACAAGAACGGAGCGATCCGTCGTGTGAATGTTAATATAGCGGCGACGACCGTGGAGAACTACAGGAAGCTGCATGAGGCCGGAATAGGTACATATATCCTGTTCCAGGAGACTTATGACAAGGAGGCCTATGAGAAGCTTCATCCGTATGGACCAAAGCATGACTATGCATATCACACCGAGGCCATGGATCGTGCCATGGAGGGCGGAATAGATGATGTGGGACTGGGCGTGCTCTTCGGTCTGGACAAATACAGATATGAATTTGCCGGACTTTTGATGCATGCGGAGCATCTTGAGGCTGTTCACGGCGTGGGCCCACACACCATAAGCGTTCCAAGAGTAAAGAAGGCGGATGATATAGATCCGGAAGCGTTTGACAATGGAATAAGTGATGAGACGTTCTGCAAGATCGCAGCGTGTATCAGGATAGCTGTTCCATATACCGGAATGATCATCTCCACAAGGGAGAATCCAAAGGTACGTGACGAGATCATAAGGCTCGGCGTGTCACAGATAAGCGGCGGTTCCAAGACCAGTGTCGGCGGTTATTATGAGCCGGAGCCGGAGGACGAAAAGTCTGAGCAATTTGACGTCAGTGATACGAGAACCCTGGATCAGGTGGTGAACTGGCTCATGACAAAGGGATATATCCCATCGTTCTGTACGGCGTGCTACAGAGAGGGCAGAACCGGAGACAGGTTCATGAGCCTGTGCAAGAGCGGTCAGATCCAGAACTGCTGCCATCCAAATGCACTGATGACTCTGGAGGAGTATCTGGTGGATTATGCTTCGCCGGAGACCGCAGAGCTTGGCAGGAGACTTATACAGGATGAGCTTGCGAACATTCCAAATGAGAGAGTCAGACAGATAGTTGTGGAGAGACTTGACAGGATAAAACACGGAGACAGAGATTTCAGATTCTAGGCAGGAGATACACATGGGATATAACGACACACCATCGGCAAACAGGATTCATATAGGCTTCTTTGGACAGCGGAATGCGGGCAAATCCAGCCTTGTAAATGCAGTGACGGGGCAGAGCCTGTCTGTTGTGTCGGATGTGGCGGGAACAACCACGGATCCTGTGAACAAGTCGATGGAGCTGCTTCCGCTTGGACCGGTGGTCATCACGGATACCCCGGGTATGGATGACGAGGGAGATCTCGGAGAGCTCAGAGTCCAGAAGGCAAAACAGACTCTCAGGAAGACAGATGTGGCGGTTCTTGTTGTGGATGGCACAGTGGGGCTTTCGGAGAGCGACAGGCAGCTTATACATTTGCTTGTAGAGAAGAATATAAATTATATAATTGCATACAATAAGTGCGATGTGGTATCGGCGGATGCTGCAAAACAGATAGAACAAAACGACGGTGATATACTTAAGACCTGTCCTCACATATGGGTGAGTGCCAGAGAGAGAACCGGTGTAAATGAGCTGAAGGAGATGACCGGACATCTGACCGCGGAGGCACCTGAGGTCCGCCGGCTTGTGGGTGATCTGATAGAGCCTGGGGATGTGGTGGTGCTTGTGATACCGATAGATTCGGCAGCTCCCAAGGGAAGACTTATACTTCCACAGCAGCAGGTCATAAGAGATGTGCTCGATGCTGGTGCTGTAGCAGTGGCCTGCAGGGACACGGAGCTTGAAGATACATTGTCAAGATTTGGAGATCAGGTATCACTGGTGGTCACGGATTCTCAGGCATTTGCAAAGGTGATGCAGATAGTGCCAAATGACATATACCTCACGTCGTTTTCAATATTGATGGCGAGATTTAAAGGGCAGCTTGACGGTGCGGTGAAAGCTGCATATAAGCTGGATGAGTTCCATGGGGACAGCCGGCCAAGGATACTGATAGCTGAGGGCTGCACACATCACAGACAGTGTGATGATATAGGAACGGTGAAGCTTCCGGGCTGGATAAATAAGTATACAGGTTGCACACCTGAATATCATTTTACCAGCGGAACAGAGTTCCCGGAGGATCTTTCGGGATATGATCTGGTGATACACTGCGGAGGCTGTATGCTGAACGAGCGTGAGATGATGAGCCGCCAGCAGATGGCGCAGGAGCAGAACATACCGATGACCAATTATGGCACGGCCATAGCTCACATGAATGGGATACTGGCGAGAAGTCTGGAAGTGTTCCAGAAATCTCATGATAAGAATACATTAACATAAAAATATATCGGAGCAGATTCAGATGACTGCAGAAAGTGACTACAGAACTTTGCAGGGAGGATGCTCCGGAAAGGCGGGAATATGGCAAAGACAGGGCTTGTGCTTGAAGGTGGCGGACAGCGTGGTATATATACCGCAGGCGTGCTGGACGTCTTTATGGATAACGATATAACTGTGGATGGTGTGATCGGAGTATCGGCTGGTGCCATACATGGACTGTCATTTGTGGCAGGGCAGAGAGGCCGTAACATAAGATACAATCTGAAATACAGGAACAATAAGCATTACATGAGTCTCTACTCCCTCATAACGACGGGCGATATATGTGGAGAGCAGTTCTGCTATCACGATATACCGGAGAGGCTGGATCCTCTGGATTATGACGCATTTCTGGCAAATCCGACTAAGTTCTATGTGGGATGCTCCAATCTGGAGACCGGAGAGGCAGAGTATCTTGAGTGTACAGACATGAGAAATCCTGATGATGTGAACAAGGTGAGGGCATCGGCATCACTTCCACTCGTATCAAATACGGTTGAGGTGGACGGCATGAAGCTTCTGGATGGAGGAATATCCGACAGCATTCCTATATTTGCATTCAGGAGGATGGGATACAGGAGAAATGTGGTTGTTCTCACAAGACCTGCCGGATATAGAAAAGGCCCGGATAAGATGCTCAGGCTTGAGGCTGGAAAGTATAGGGAATACCCTGAGTTTGTAAGACGATGCTATATGAGGCATCTGTATTACAACAAGACCCTGGACAAGCTGGAAGAGCTGGAGAAGCAGGGAGACACCCTGATCATAAGGCCGAGTGAGACTATAGAGATATCAAGACTTGAGAGAAAGCCTGAGATGATAGAAGCAATGTATGAGCTTGGGCTGCACGATGCAAAAGAGAAATTACAGGAGGTAAAAGAATTTCTCGGAGCGGGCAGGGATTGATCAGGTGAGTATATCAGAGAAAAAAGACAAAAAGGTAAAAGTCAGACAATTAAAACTACAGGGAATGGACATTCCTGAGAGTGTGGATACGGAACTTAAGGCACAGGAGAATCACAGCAAGATGGCTGAGACTCCTGTGCCTTCTCTTATTTTGTCGCTGTCCGTGTCCACGGTTCTTACCATGCTCATAGCTACCACCTACAATATAGTGGACACATATTTTGTGTCGGATCTCGGCAAAAGCCAGGTCGCTGCTGTGGGGATCATGTTCTCTGTGATGGCACTTATCCAGGCGGTGGGTTACACATGGGGAATGGGCGCGGGAAGCGAGATAGCGAGACTTCTGGGGCAGAAGAAAAAGCGTGAAGCAGAACAGACGATGGCAACTGCATTTTCGGGAAGCATAGTTTCGGGAGCGGTTATGGCGGCTATCTTCATCCTCCTCAGGGATGACGTTGTAAGGCTTCTCGGAGCCACTGACACAAGCAGGGAATATGCAGGGCAGTACGGACTTTATATCATGCTGGCGGCACCGGTCATGTGCGGCGCATATGTCCTCAACAATGCGCTGCGGGCGGAGGGACAGCCGTACCTTGCGCTTCTCGGGATATTTGCTGGAGGGGCGGCAAATGCCGTTCTTGACTACGTGTTTATAGACGTGATGAATATGGGGATATCCGGCGCGGGTATTGCAACGCTTGCAGGACAGAGCGTGAGTCTTATCATCATGTATATGTGTGTCAGGTCTGGACGCAGCGTTGTAAGGCTTCACCTTGGGGATATATGGTCATTCCGGTACTGGACAAAGATCCTTCGCGTGGGAATGCCTTCATTTCTGAGGCAGGGACTTATGTGCCTTGCCGCTGTCATGATAAGCAGAAGCTGTAGGCAGTATGGTGATGATGCCATGGCAGGGATAACCGTGGCAAATAAGATATTTGCGGTTGTATTTGCGGTGCTTGTTGGTTATGGACAGGGATTTGCTCCGGTGTGTGGTTTTGCATATGGGGCAAAACTTATGGAGAGAGTCAGGATGTCGCGAAAGTTTACCATGATCACTGCGGTCATCTTCATGGTGTTTGCCGGGGCGGCTTCGTTCATCTGGGCGGATTTACTTGCCGGTATATTCCTGAGCGGGCAAAATGGGGCGGCTGACATATCGGCGTTTTCAATCAGAGCACACGGGATATCCATGCCATTTGCGGCACTTTCGCTGGTGGCTGGGATGTATTACCAGGCTCTTGGTGCATATGGAAAAGCCACGCTGATATCGGCCTTCAGGCAGGGTGTATTCTTCGTCCCGCTGATGTTCCTGCTGCCGCAGGTGTATGGCCTCTATGGCGTGGCTGTTGTTCAGGCCGCCGCTGACGTGTTGTCAGGCGTGGCGGCTATCATTATATTTATTCTGACTTGCCGTACACAAATGAGTAGTAGTCGGTGTTGATCATCTCATCGGATATATACAGTCTGTTCTCCACCTCGGTTATCATGTCATCGACGTAGCCCTCTGGCACTTGTGATTCCGGCATCAGATATGTGGTCTCACCTGTTCCGGCGTTGTACTTCACTTTGTCCGTGATGAAGCTCTGATTTGCAAATATTACAAGTGAATCACAGTCTGACATGATATTGCGTCCTGCAAGTAATCTTGAGTCAAAGTCTGCACCAAGAAGATTGAGCACTGTCGGCAGTATGTCAACGCTGGAGCACAATTTGTCAACAGTGACAGGTTTTTCCATGGATGAGCTCCATATTCCAAACTGATTCCTGTGGAGCTCGAAGGGATCATCCTCCACATCAGATCCTGCAAGTTCGTTGTAGGTGCCGTCGCTTAAGCCGTAAGGGTAGTGGTCAGGGGCGACGATGAAGAGCGTATTGTCAAGCTTGCCTGCTTCCTCCAGTTTCTCCATGAGGAATTCCAGCGCTTTGTCCAGCTCTATCTGAGCCGCCACGTAGGCGACTGCTTCATCGGAATAATCCTGGCCGGCCAGGGCTGTTTCGGCTTCCTCTCTGTTCTTCTGACATATATACTGCATATCATAGTTGTACGGAAGATGTCCGGAAAAACTCATAAAGTACATATTGAAGTGGTCATCATTTATAAAATCCTCGTACACAGCTTCCATGCACTCAAGATCTGAGTACATGACGTGATCCGGGATGTCGAGTCCTGCACCTATGGCTTTGAATGTCATGTATCCCATGTTCGGATGCGTTCTTGTCCTGTCGTAATAGGTGGCGTCAAAGTCGTGGTAGCCGTAGCTCTTGTACCCCTCTGCATTCAGGATATTGCCAAGGGCATATGGCTGGTAGGTATCCGCCGATGCCTCAAAACTCCATTTGGATGATGCCGGGTACTGGCTTAGACAGTTGGTGTATTCGCCGTCTATGGTGCTGTGATACCACAGAGGATTGTAGAAATTGGTGAATTCAAATCCTTCGTGATAGATCTTGTACAGTGTAGGAGTGGCAGCTTCTGAGATGCCGTAGGTGCTCAGGCTTTCCGCTGTGACAAATACCACGTTGTAGCCTTTGAACATTCCGGTGTATTCGTCCTGATATGTCGGCTCCACCCCTGAGAAATATGCGGACAGACTCTTTAATTCATCGTCGTCTGTGGAATTGTAGAGCTTTCCGAAATCAATCTCCGGGTCGATCTGGGGTATCGGCACATCCTCCGGTTCTTCTGTGGCGTTCTCTGTGCCAGAAGTTTCTGCTGCGTCAGGGTTTTGTGTACTTCCCGATATGTCGGTATCCGATGATGCATCTGCGGTCTTTACCGGAATCTCTGACCCTTCTGCAAGCTCAAATGTCTTGGACGAATTGCTCTTTGTCAGCATGGTGATGCTGTCTCTCGCTGTTGTGACCATGACTCCCAGCTTGTTCATGGACAGTTCCAGAACATAACGGCCGTGGAAAAGTGCGTATGGAGAATATGCTTCTTTTCCGCTTATGCCGAGAAGGCCGATCGCGGTAATCCACATGACTGCGGCAGCTACGACATTTGTGGTCAGTGCACGTATGACTTTGTGGCCGCATTTTCCAAGGCTGCATCTGCCAAATGAGAATAGAAGTCTGTTCAGTACGATCAGGCATATGAGCGGCAGCAGGAACAAAACTATGAAATACCAGTTGTTTTTAAGTGCATCAAACAGCACTGATCTGAAATTCATGGCGTCCTGGGCACCGCCTATGGAGACGAGGCTCAGGAAGGTTCTGAATATCTTATAATAGACAAACTGGGCTATGTAGTATACCGTAAATACGCTCCAGAGGAGATAGGCTGTCACAGCATTTGCCACTCTGTGCCAGAAGGAACAGAGCAGAGACAGGGAAAGACCGCATGCCGCTGCAAAGAGGAGCGGATGTATGATCCCCGAATCGATGCCTCCGTAGACAGATGCGTGAAACAGGAGCTCCATATATACAAATGCAAATGTGAAAAACAGCATCCTCCACAAGACGGAGGTGCTTCTGATTCTTGTATGATTTTTTTTGCTTGTGTGTGTGTTCATAGTGGCTCCTGTGAAATCTAACCCTGCTGGGCATCCAGCAGATCATCAAGTTCCTGTCTGGCAAGTATCGGATCTGTCACGTTCAGCACGTGGAATCCCAGCGCTGCTGCGGCCTCTGTATTGGCCGGTCTGTCGTCCAGAAATACGGATTCTTCAGGCTTTATGTTGTATTTTTCACAGAGTATCCTGTAGATGGCAGGATCTGGTTTTGTGATGTGGCACTCGTATGACACGACTTTTCCGTCGGTGTATGGCAGGAAATGGAATCTCGGTGTGTGCAGCGCAAACAGCCTTCTCGGATAATTTGACAGCAGGTAGATGTTGTAGCCTCTGTCCTTAAGTGATTTCAGCCATGTGTCTGTGCCCGGGAACATGTCAACGACATCATCCAGGTTGTTCATGAACAGATCAATGTAGCTGCTGTATGCCGGGGAGAGTTCTTTGAAACGTGCGATCAGTTCTTCCACCGGTATATCATCCAGATCAAAGTGATTCCACAGTGGGTGATTTATCATGTTGCGTCCTAAAACTTCGATGGCATCATCTGGTATGCCGAGCTTCTGCATGGTCGTCTTCCAGTGGAAGTCTATGAGTACCATGCCTACGTCAAATACTATATTCTTCATATGTGTAGTCCTTTCATGTGTGTACAGCTGATATAGGTCATGAAAATTCTACCTCAAAATGCTGTAAAAATACATACTAAAAATAGGATATAAGTTTGTTTACAGGCTTTTATTTTTGGTGTACATTGGTATAATGAATTGTGAATTCCGCTTTTGCGGGGCAGCCAGGGACAAAAGTATTCCGAACGTAAGGGGAAAGACTGTATATGAGATACGTTTTTGTGGACTTTGAGATGAATCTTATAGATTCTGAACACAAACAGGAAATGAAAATATGTAAGAATGAGATAATAGAAATAGGTGCAGTCAAGCTGGACGACGAGTACAACGAGATAGACTCGTTCAAGAGCTATGTGAAACCGGTGTATGGATGCATGGCTTCACGTATAATCAAGCTGACGGGGATCACGGATGAGCTTCTCGCGGATGCGCCGTTGTATGAGAAAGCGATAGGAGAGTTCATCGAATGGTGCAGTGATGCGGATGTGATATATGCCTGGAGTGAGAACGATCTCAGGCAGTTCCGCAAGGAGGCACGTCTCAAGTCTTACACGCATCCACAGATAGAAGAGACCATAGCCAAATGGAGAGATTTCCAGAAGGAATATGCGAAGATGATAGGAACTTCCAGAAGAATATCACTGTCCGATGCGGTGTTCTATCTGGGTGAGAATTTCCAGGGGGCGGAGCACGATGCCCTGTGGGATGCCAGAAATACAGCAGAGGTATTCAAGCTGTCCAAGGACGAGGAGAAGTTTTTTAAGATCATGGCTCCGGTCATGGACGTATATAAGCCAAAAAAGAAACTGACATATTCCCTGTCCGATGCATTCAGCAATATTCATCTGAATGATGGGGAGTAGACATCCGGACGAACAACAAGGAGGTTTTGATTGTGAATTGGAATAAAAAGGACATTATCAGGATCATGTTCATGCTGTGCGGGGTGGTACTTTTTGCATATATCCTGTTTAACTTTGACAGGGTGTCACACCTGTTTAGCTGGCTGATAAATATACTCATGCCTTTCGTCATAGGATTTGCCATAGCATTTGTGGTGAATGTGCCTATGAAGGGGCTGGAGAAGGTGCTGTTCAAGAATGAGAACAGCAGGCTGTACAGGATGAAGAGACCGGTGTGCCTGATATTGTCGTTTTTGTGTATAATCGCAGTCTTTACATTTGCCATAACGATGGTCATACCGGAGATGTCGAGGACTATCACAGCATTTGCAGAGAAGCTTCCTGAGGCTATGGATGACATACAGGCAAAGGCCATAAAGATCATGAAGGATCAGCCTGAGATAGTTGACAAGATAAAGAACATAGATATAAACTGGAGCGCTCTGGTTGCGAATATCGTGGATCTGGTCAAGAATGGAGGCAGTAGTGTACTGTCATCCACGTTCTCCATCGCCAGCAGCGTTGTGGGAGCTGTTGTTGATATATTTGTGGGACTGTTCTTTGCCTGCTATATTCTGGCTCAGAAGGAGACTCTTGAGAAGCAGGTCAAGGGTATTCTCTACGCTGTGTTCAAGGAGAGAAAGGCTGACAGGTTCATACAGACATGTGTGCTGGCTGACAAGACTTTCTCCAAGTTTATCTCGGGACAGTGCCTTGAGGCGTGCATACTTGGACTTATGTTCTTCATAACGATGACGGTATTTCGGATTCCGTATGCGCTCACGGTGAGTATTTTGATCGCGGTGTTTGCACTTATCCCGGTTCTCGGAGCATTTGTCGGATGCTTTGCCGGAACCATCATGATACTTGTGGACGATCCTAAGAAGGCTGTTGCCTTCCTCATCATATTTATAGTGCTTCAGCAGATAGAGGGAAACCTCATATATCCGCACGTGGTCGGAGGTTCTGTGGGACTTCCATCCATATGGGTGCTTGTGGCTGTCATGGTCGGCGGCGATCTGATGGGAGTTCTGGGGATGTTGATATTTGTGCCGTTCTTCTCGGTGCTCTACGTGCTCTCAGAGGAGTATGTGGTAAAGCGTCTGAAGGCGAAGCACATATCCTGGAAGAAGTACAATCTTGCCTGTGAGATCCCTGAGGGACGGTGGGATGGCAGGCTGGATGAGCAGGGAAACAACGAGAAGCGGTCTAAAGTGAAGTCGGAGGACGGCGGAGATGCATCGGGTGTTTCTGGAGCTGTGTCAAATCTGGATGCCACGGGAACCACTTTAAATTCAGATGCTACAGGAAATGAT
>JAEDGW010000221.1 GCA_016297325.1 Coprococcus sp.
GCACGTCGTTCGGGACGATGAGGTCGCTGGTTCGAGTCCAGTAATCCCGACGAAAAGCCGGTAAATGTGCCATAAACACTGAGGATTTGCCTCAGTCGGTGCCAAAATGGTCGGTACAATTTCGGTATCACTCCTATATACATTATTAATAACAAGCTATATCTGAGAAAAATTAAAGATATGGCTAAAAAAAATTATGCTCCAAATTCGAATGACACAGTACTTAGCAGTGTCATTGGCTGGAAACCACCAGTTTTTCACCAGGCATCTGAATGTTATATCTCCTTCATGGCCTTTGATCCAGGCATCAACCGCATGCGGAAGAAAAAAATCATGCTCGATCATGTTAAGGGCAAGCGGAACCAGCGCGCCTATGCCGACCAGATTATCAAGAATCTCACAGAGAAGCTCATGGCAGGCTGGAATCCTTGGATTGAGGCTCTGCAGCCTCTGGAATATACGAAGTGGGAAGACGTTCTCGAGAAATATAAGGCTTATCTAACAAAAATGTGCAACGAGGGAAGTATGCGTGAGGAGACTTTTGTTGACTACAGCAGCCGTGTACGGATCTTGGAAAGATGGAAGAAAGAAAAAAACATAACTCTCAATTTTTCTTATCAATGGGACAAAAGTAATGTGAGTAAGTTCCTGGACTACATTTTCATCGACAGGAATAATACTGTATTGACTCGCAACAACTATCTTGCCTGGACTAAGAGCTTTTCCGCTTATCTGTTGGCTCGCGGCTATATACCCAAGAACCCAACAGAAGGTTTGGAACGTATCAAGAACAGGCAGAAGAAAAGCAGAGATGTCATACCGGACTGCACCATGCAGCTCATCAGAGATTATCTGATGGAGCACAACAGGCACTATCTGCTGGCGTGTGAAATCATCCACTACCTCTTCATCCGCCCTCGAGAGATGTCATATCTCAGAATCTGTGATATCCATGTCAAAACTCAGACAATCACTCTGCATGGTGAGAACACTAAAAATGGCAATGATGCCGTGATCACCTTGCCGACCCATGTCATCAAGCTGATGATGGAACTCAACATCTTCTCTCACCCAGGGCAGGACTATCTATTCTCTGACGGGTTCTGCCCAGGACCTGAAAGAAAGAACGAGAAAATGTTCAGAGACTACTGGACTCGTGTCCTGAGAAAGGAACTGAATCTCTCACCTCGCTTCAAGTTCTACAGTTTGAAGGACACAGGCATCACCAATATGCTGCGGGCCAATGCCGATGTCTTGTCGGTCAGAGACCAGGCGAGGCACTCATCTATACTCATCACAGACATCTATACGCCTAAGGATATACAGAAGGCGAATGAGTATATCAAGAACTATCAGGGTATCCTATAATATAATAAGGTGGAGAGCTAACTGCTCCCCACCTTATTATATATATATTATGATAGCATATAAAAATATCCCGTGTAAACTGGCTCGATGGCATCGTCCTTGACTTCCATCTCTATCTTCTCGCACACAAATTTCTTGTTGCGGATGATGTATATCTTGGAAGGGTCCGGTATGACATCTGACTTAAACTTGACCTCCAAACAGTTTTTATTGTCTATATGGAAAGCCTTGCTGTGATACTCTGCTAATGATATTGCACCATTGTTCACAGCATTAAGCGATAGCGAAAAATTATTGCCGGCAGTCACTAATATACCCTCATAAGTATAATCACTGTTAATGCGATAATCTGTGATGAACATTGGCCATCTTGATTTTTCACCTACCCATGATATCCTGCCGTATGGCACGTTAAATGCCTGCACTTTACCTGGCAGTATGAAAAAGACACTCATGACCTCCTCTTCAGCTTCGCTGTCATCCATGCTTGACTCATCATCTATTGCATCCTGTACGGATGTGTAGCTATATCCGTCTTCATCAACATCGCACTCCTTTGAATCCGCTTCCTTGTCATTAGGTATTGACAGCAGGCAACGCTTCTCATAGTACTTATCTTCTAGGATTCCTGTCTTGAAATTGATATCTTCTACAACTTGTGCTGCAGGAGAAATGCTCAGATCGACATAATCATCAGAAGAACTGTCCCTGATTAAAGGTGACCATACACCTGCCAACTGCCATGTTTTCGTACCATCCTCATTCTCTACATATATGTAGTAACTTCTGAGGTTCTCAATGATAGTCTGCCGTTTTTTCTTCTCAGACCATCCCATGGTAGTCAGAGGAAACTGATCGAGCACGCCGAAATAATCGACACTCTGAACGATATTGAAGTTGTCAAAAACCTTCTTTGGTATGCTCTCATAGTTCCCTCTATTGGCTGAACCATCCATTTTGTACTCCAGGTTCGCAGTTGCAG
>JAEDGW010000222.1 GCA_016297325.1 Coprococcus sp.
CAGCCTTCCTTTCAGACCATATTTATCTAGCACCGTCTTTACCACGAACAATCCAAGGCCGCTTCCGCCACCCGATCTGCTGTCACTGCCCTTCACATACGGTTCCCACAGCGATCCTATGTCACATCCCAGCTCACCATCAGTTTCATTGCTTATCCGGATATTTCCATCCGCCAGTTCCACGTCTATGGTTCCACCCTCTCGTCCATACCGAACAGCATTTGTCACAAGGTTATCAACTACCCGCTCCATCGCCTCCGCATCCGCCGCAAATGTACAGTTTCCGCCGACTGTCACCTCCATATGCTTTCTCTGTATAGATACTTCATTTTCGGTTATGACCTTTCTAAACAAATCCGCCACGTCAATGGGGGCAGACCCCTTTTTTGTCTTTTTACCTGTACCCTCTATCCGGTCAAGCTCCAGCATCTGCTCTATCAGGCCATTCATCTTATGTACATTCTCGGATATAGCTTCCGCATACTGCTGCCGTTTGTCCGTATGCACATTTGCAAGAAGATTCTCCGAATACCCGGACATGGCCATAAGAGGCGTCTTGAGGTCATGAGCCATTGCATTTGTCATGTTCCTCCTGTACTCCTGGCGGTCATAACGGTTCTTTCTGGTCAGATATATGATGATCGTCAATATCACAGACAACAGCAGACAGCTTATTCCCCATATTCCATATATAACCTCTGCTATCTCTTTCCACACGTGGCGAACGTCATATGACATAGTTCCAAGCAGCCAGTAACGAGCTCCATCGGGCGCTGTGAGTCGGCCCAGCATACCGGCATAATCACGGTCCGCTGCCTCATGCCTGCCGCACCTGTCATTTCCCACTCTGCCGCCGTCGTCATACCTGTTCACCCACGTATACGTATTGTCGATGGTATACCAGAAAGACTGGTCTATGCGATCCTGCCATTTTTCATAGGACACATCTTCGGCCAGAGTATCGAGTACCGACTGTTCATCCGTGAGTTTGTCCCAGATACTATTGTTGCTCACATCAATCGCAGAAAGTTCATAATCACAGCCGCCAACATTTACGTATGTCCTTCTCACCATCCCCTGTTCATATTGTGTGACGACATCGCATCTGGTATATCCGCTGCCGATATCATATTGCTCACCGCCGAATATCTTTATCCCATTATACGTCGCATCATCATCCAGCATGAAATGTTTCCCATCAATATATAGCGCATCCAATCCCAGCTCGTCTATCCACGGCTGGATCACCCCATATCTGTCGTTCATCTCACCTAATTTTACGGTCACATCTCTAAGCGCATCAACCACACGCTCGTCACTGCACACATAATAATGCTCCATGTATGTATCAGGATCCTGAAGTGTGAGAACTGCCACATCATCTCCCATTTCCAGGCCAAATCCTGTGCCATCATCAGTCTCTGGATCCGTTCCAATGATCCTGTATGCCGCATTGACCGGAATATAGGTATCATATGAGTTCCAGCCCTCAAGTACACCCGATTGAAAAAACAACTCCTCACCCACATTTAAGCCAGCCCTGACACGGTCAGCAGCATTGATATACCAGTCATCCTCGCCTGAAGTCTGCATTATCCACCTTGTCTGATAATGGAATTCATCTTCTATCGCTGACCGGATACTGCTGTTTACGGCTCTCTTCTCATTTGCATATAGTATCGCCGCCGGCACAAATGTCACGCACACACACGCAGCCAGAACTATCACAAATTCCACGATCCAGTTCGGCTTTCTCATAAGATTCATCTTTTTTCTATGCGATCTTTTCATTGTCATCACTCCTCACATAATATATTTATCCCTCTTTGATCTGATATCCTTTCGTGATGACAGTCCGTATCTGTTTTGCCGCCGGGCCGAGTGCCTTCCTAAGTTTTCGTATGTGGTCATCCACCACCCTCACTCTTCCATCGTACTCGTATCCCCAGACATTTATCAGGAGTTCTTCCCGTGACACTACACGTTTTCTGTTTTCCATGAGATATATGAGCAGTTCCATCTCTTTGCGCGGCAGTTCCACAGGTACGCCGCACACCGCCGCCGAAAGTTTCAGCGGGTCACAGCTTATATCTCCGCACACCATTTCGTTTCGTATCACAGTCCCCTTCGCACGTCTCATCAGAGCGATGGATTTGGCATACAGCTCTGCTATGGCAAATGGCTTGATCACGTAATCGTCGCATCCAAGCGTATACCCATAGAGCACGTCCTCCTGTCTTGCCTTTGCAGTGATGAATATGACCGGCACATCGGACGTTCTTCTGATCTGTCTGCACAGAGTCCACCCATCCACGCCCGGAAGCATGATATCAAGAAGGATCAG
>JAEDGW010000085.1 GCA_016297325.1 Coprococcus sp.
ATTATATCATATGTCGTCGTGCGTAAGCGCGATGACCTGCGCACGCATCAGCGTGCTTCATTATATCACACAGTATTACTTCAGAAGGTCATAATTGAGCTTCTTGATAACTGTAAACGCCTTGTTTCTGAGCTCCTCACCTGAGAACTCATCAAGCTGTACATTCATATCCCAGTTGTACTTCATCAGTGTATTGAGCAGATCCTCAATGTAATCCTTTACATACTTTACATTGCTGTCGCTCTTATCCTTGAGCTGTACAACGATATTCTCGATAGCTTCGATGATGCCTGACTCCTGCTTCTCTGGTGCCTGTCCCGACTCATCGTTGAGCTCGATAACCTTACCGGTCTTGGTGATGATAACCTTCTTGTTAGGAGCTGCAGCTGCCTTGCTCTTCTTGTTTATCATGTGGTTGATACACTTGATAAGACATGCAACTGAGTAAGTCATCTCCTCTGCTGATGGCTTGTCAATTCCCTTTAATGTATGCTGATGATACAGAAACTCTGACTTGCAAAGCATCTCCTCAACCACAGCAACCTTACAAAGTGATACGAGATCTGCCGGCATAGCCTGCTGCTTCTTGCCGAAGAAACCGCCGCTCTGCTGCTCATTATCCTCTTTGTACTTCTCTGGAAGAGTTGTTCTCACATATGTCTCATGCAGGTACTTCTTCGCTGTATTGATATCGTAGCTTGATGCAAGAACCATCTTCTTGGTGCTGTTGAGTCCGTTGACAACCATATCCTCTGCAGCCATGAAAAGAAGTATCTTCTGTCTGTTGCCAAGCATAGAATAAACTTCTTTGTTCTTGTTGTTCTTCTCTACTATCGACTTCTTTCTTACATCAAATACCTTGATCTTCTCTTTTACACTGAAGAATGACTTGAGCATTGATGGGTTTGCATTCAGGAAGTTGCAGCACCATGTGAGCTCTATGTACTGATCTTCTATCTTATTTGATACCTCGTACAGGCTGTATCCCTCAAAGAGTACGTTGAGTGCCTTTGACAGGATCTCAAGGCTCTCATACTTCTCCTCGTATGACTTCTGTGTGATGTCTGAGTTGACATATGCTTTGATACCACACTCGATGAACAGCTTGTTGTACTCGTATGCTCCCTCAGGAATGTTCTGTCTGCCGCTGAGCTGGGCACCTGATCCAAGTGTCTGAAGAACTTTCTTCACCTCAGGGTCATTCTCTATTGACTGATATACCTTCTTTGTAAATGCACATGTCTCATTGAGAAGGGAATCAATCCTCTTGTTGTAAACCTCCTGCTTTGAGATCTCTGAAGCGACCTTGCTGCTGAGTATCTTGGCAGCCTCTGTGCTGGACACATTCTTGATGAGTTCCTTAAAGTTGGAGTAAACTGACAGATTGTCGATAGGTATGTACTCCGCATTCAGTCCATAGAACTGGAACGCCTTCTCGTACTGCTTGTTCGCAATATATATTGAGAACAGATTGATCGACAACTGTATCTTATAATCGTTAGGTGCATGAGCATCCTCTATAACATAATCATAGAGAACCTCAAGATTACTTATGTATGACTCTGAGCCAATATCTGAAGCAGTGATATCCATCTCCATAACCACATTGATAAGGTCAAGATAACCAAGGAGAGCCTTATCAAAGTTCTTTGGTCTGTCATCATCCTCAAGTATCTGGTATGAGATATTGATGAGCAATGGTGCTATCTTCTCTCCGATGAGCTTCATACACTCTGGGATCTTCTCAAGCTGAAGAAGATAAAGCAGCCATACACTGTAACGATATACACCTGTAGCTGATACAGGAGCATCGATATCGGTCGGATCGATATCTCCATATACAAATCTGAACAGTGGCTCTATCCACTCCTCTATAGCATAATGTCCTGTCGCCTTGATGTTGAAATCTACGAACTCTGCCAACTCATATAACTTTGTGCACTGAGCTCTTACTTCATCATCCACTGTCATTGTTGAAAGATCAAAGTTTGAATCCTTCAGACTGTCTATAACCAATGTATAGAATCCATCCTCCACCTGATCATTCAGGTAACGGATAAGCGTTCCTTTATTACTGGATGCTGCAATTGATAATGCGTTATCCCCTGCCTGTCCTATATTTGCTGGTAACATAATATGCCTACCTCCTTTTGTGTTCACACGTTTAGTATTCGTTTGTTCTGGTATTATTCTCCCACCAAATCACTATTTCAAATATACCATATTTGGTAAAATCATTCAACAAAGTTTTTGGTTATTACTGATAACTAGCATTGTGCATAATTACCCAAAAATTATAGCACTAATAATTTCAGATTTTTTGTGCAATTTTACAATTTACGACATTGCCAAATCCGGCCAGCTATCAGTCAAGTCCTGCCATGTGAAGAATAGCCATCGCATTCGTAGTAGTGCATCTTCCGTCCTTTTTCTTGTAATCGAACTTAAGCTGATCGCCCTCGTAATACTCCTCAAAATGATAATTCGCCGCAGGCACACCGTCGTCACCCTTAAGATCACACAGTTCAAAATCATGTGTGGATACAAGCGTCATGGATCTGGCTCCTGACAGCTTGCGTATAACCTGTGTTGCTCCCACTATTCTGTCTGCCGAATTCGTACCCTTGAATATCTCATCTATAAGACACAGCATCGGTTTATCCTTCTTCTTATACTCAACCATGGTCTTGATGCGAAGTATCTCTGCATAGAATGTGGATATTCCGTTGCTGACATCATCAGTAACTCTCATGGAAGTAAAGATCTTCATGATATCCGCCTCCATATATGCGGCACACACAGGTGCACCTGCATAAGCCAGGACAAGATTTATCCCCAAAGTTCTGAGGAAAGTAGTCTTTCCCGACATATTGCTTCCGGTTATGATAGTCGCACCGCCCTTGAAACACGCATCGTTCTCAACTACCACGTCAGGTTTTATCAGAGGATGTCTCATATTTCTCGCATCGACATGTACTCTCTCATTATCTCCGACCTGAGGGTAGCTGACCTCTCTGGTTCTGGCAAGTACCGCAAATGACATCAGTTCCTCCATATCCGACACTGCCTTTATCCAGCCTGCAACAGATGCGCCATTTTTCAGCTTCCACTTATCCATCATCCTGCCGAGATGGAAATCCCACATAACAAGTCCGCAGAGTATCTGGTGCACGATAGGATTGTATCTGATATTGAACGCTGCACTTATGGATCTGAGCTTCTTTATAGCGGAAAGCGCGCCGGAATCATTTGACAGATGTCCCTTGATATCGTTCAAAAGTTCACTGTCGAAATTCTCAGCCGATATGAGCTCAAACATCCTGATGTAATCCTCAATGACATATCCAAATGAGATCATCGGCATAACCGCCTGTCCAGCCACCCCTGAAAACAGCCATGATATGAGAAGGACTGCAAAGAAGGACACCAGAGTCCAGCCTATATTGATCCTTCCCGCTATTCCAAGTATAAGGACAACGACAGTAATAGCCGGGAGAACAAATCTCATCACATTGAAAAGTGCCGGTATGTGATCGTCTCCGCCGCAGTACGCCACAAACTCATCCGCTGTGTATTTCTTCTTTTTGCCGGTGTTCGCCTTCACTCCAAGCGTCTCAAAATCCATTGAAAACTCAGTTTTATCTGCAAGCTCCTTTATGGCCTTCTGTCTCTTCTCTATCGTCTGTATGTCATATTCCGGATCCTTGATGCTCTTTGCAAGGCTTCTCCTGCCATCCTCAGTACCCGCCACACATATAAACTGATACAGTGAATTAGGACCAAGAAGATCCATGTCCTTTGCAACCAGATCCTCACTCTCTATATACTGACTTCCATTGTCATCAAATTTCTTCCAGCCCTCGCCAAATCGCTCTATATATCTTCTGAACACCTCTGACTTCGCCTTCTTGTATTCAAGCTCTTCACTCAGCTTTCCATGAATAAAAACAAGAGCAACAAAAACCACCGCTAAGACAACTCCCGCCACAGTGACTATCCCCCGGTTGTCATATATACCGATTATCAGGCATGCCACAGCCGCAATAAACACGCACAGCCTTATCGCAGAATATGTGGATGATCTGCCATCAAGCTCCTTTATATTTTTTTCAAGTTTCTCTCTCTGCTCTATATATCTGTCCATTTACCCCATCCTTTCGAGTTTACATAATACAAGTCACGATCTGTTCCCCTGCTCTGTCTAAAACAAATACGCATGCAATATCATCACATGCGTACACATTATATTATTTATCTTTGTTGTGCTTTTTATGTCTTTTTTCCGGCTCATCGTCTGCATATGTCGTACCTTTATCCGTAACCGTCATAAGTCCCTGCTTCTTTATCAAAGCTATCGCACCTACAAGGAACATCACTCCCAGAAATATACATCCATACCCTATTCCAGGTTTCGACATCGCTACCAGACCTATGCCCACAACAATCATCAGCACAGAACAAACTATATAATTCTTCTGAGCCTCATATAACACTTTCTTTTCCTTTTTTGCACCATTTTCTTCTGCCATGATAAGCTACACCTCCACTATACATCTACGTCTGAATATACCATATCACAAGCCTAATAGGCAAATGTTAAATGTTTGTGAATATCCCGGAAAGCTTTTATTAAATAATCATAAGAATGCCCTGCATCGGTATCATTTTATTGCATTTAACCTGAATACATATTAAAATATATGGACAGGTTATATAAAAACGGCAGCATGCCAAGGCGTGCGCAGATCATCAGGCTTACGCTTGTGACACAATATCACGGAAGGGAGTTTTCTATCATGAAGAATTTAACAAAATTAGCACTTACACTTGCCGCAGCCGGCAGCGTATGTTACTTATTTAAGGACAAGATCAAGGCGAGCAAAGCATATCAGACAGTGGAGTCAAACGACACGGTAAGGAAGGCAAAAGAGACAGCTTCTGACACATATCACAAAGTAAAAGAGTCCGACACAGTTAAGAAGATCAAGAATTCAGATACGATCAAAAAGATAAAGGACAATGAGAATGTACAGAAGGCAAAGGCTACTGCAACTTCTACAATTCACAAGGCCAAGGAAACTGTCAATGATAAATATGACAAGCTCAAGGATACGATAAAGGATAAGATGGAATCATCAGACGATGGAGACCGTGAATATTTCACTCTCCATGAGAATGAGACATCAGCAACAGAGGCTCCGGCAACACCTGACACACCTGAAGAGACAACAGCCAAGGTTGTGACAGAGACAGTTGCAGAGGCAGAAGATGTTCTGGCAGAAGCAACAGATGCTGTAAGCAATGCAGCAGACTCAGACACATCAGATGTGATCGGTGACGAATATATGGGACTCTCCGATGTATCAGAGGATCCTTCAGTTCTGTCAGAGCAGGATAAGCTTGACGTATAAGAGACGAACCAGACTGACGTATACACAACAAAAGTGCCGGGAAAGATTTACAACTCTTTCCCAGCACTTTTTTCATTCTATATGTTGTTGATATGTGTATGTTCTTCTATCTTTTATTCTTGTCTCCAAGATATGATAAAGCCTCATCAAGCGAACTCTCACTCTTGAAATTCTGCTCATAAGTGACTCCATCAACATCCACCATGATAAGCTTGTATATACGCTTACTTCCAACACCTATGTTTGATGATGTCCTAAGCTTCTTGAATGTCTCTATACTATCAAGTCTCACCACATCCGTATGCCACATACCGTGATATACAAAATAGCTGTCAGTTATAGCTATGCCATCCTGATCGTAATACAGATTGTATCTGAGCTGGTTGTCTATATCCCTGATCGTATTCCTGTCTGTTCTGCTGCCAAGTGCCGATCTCAGCCTTGAGATCTTCCACGGACATATCAGGTTGTAAATGCAATGTGCAATACAATAAACAGCCCACAAAGCTGACAGTATGAGCACCAGAAGCATCATATTATAGTATATTCTTGGGAAATCAACCTCACTTATGATATGAGGATATATACGGCTCTCAAGCTGTTTTCTCGAAATACCGATGTCCTGAGCCAGACCGTCAAGTATATCATTATACTCGCCGCTTCCTGATATGAGTCTTCCCCTCACTGTATAATTCAAAACCACATCATCACTGCTTGTAAGCAGCAGGATCGCATATCTGCCATCCTGCTGACAATAATAATATCCGCCTAGTCTCTCTGAATCTTCATAATAATCATACCCCAGATAGTCCGCCCGCTCCACAGTTATGGACACGTCGTTCTCTCCGAGATTATCAATATCCTCTATATCAGCCAGAGTTCTGTACGTCTTGGTGTTTATTCTGTCAAACAATGAAAAATGACACGCCATATACACCATGACTGCCACCATTATAAGTGACACTACGACTCCCACTATTCTGTTTTTCAGTATATAACCTTCAAACTTTTTGTTTTTCAACATAATATATAACCACTCACATGCATCTTATTTTCACAGCATGACCGTGACAACCATGCACCCAGCATTTAGAAATGGGAACCGCCTCCGCCATGGCCGCCTCCGCCGCCACTGCTGCTTCCGCCACCACCTGAGCTGCTCTGTATCTTTACGCTGTGAACTTCCTTACGTATAAATATATCTCTCTTGTCAAGAACCTGTGCATTGCCCTTGCTGTATGTCGAAGCTGTTGTAGTATCCTTTCCTGCCTTCTTTGAGAAATTGACAGCGAAGAATATGATAGATACGACAAGTGCTACAAGTGCACATATAGGAAGTGAGATGAAATCAATGCCGCCTCCGCTGCTCTTCATGGCACTCTTTGTCTTCTTGAGTATCCTCTCAAAACCTGTGAACGGATCCTCCCTAAGCTTCTTGCCGCCGTACTTTGTTATGCTCACAGCTTTGCTGTCGCTTATCCTCTCTCTAGCTTTTCCTGATGTGCAGAGATATACATATCTGTCTGTAGGCTGCCAGTTTGCAACTATAACTACGCTTGTGCTGGCATCTCTGCCATCAAGATAAGTTCCTGCCGGCCACTCTTCCCAGCCAAATCTGTATGTATCACATATCTTCTCTGCAATATCTTTTGTGTTGCTCTCTATATTGCCACCGGTTGCCGAGGCACCAAATTCTGACAGATCCGTGTTCTGATCAACAGTAACTATTGCTACATCCATTCCCACAAGATCTTCAAGCTCTTTTATATCATTTCTTAGCTCTTCTTCCTCAGAATCGGACAATTTATCGGCATAGTCAAATACCCTCTCATTCGTCCGGCACTCAGTGTTGCTTCTTGCTTCATGTTTCAGATTAGACTTTGACTTTGCAATATAAATGCCGAACAGCACAATACCTATGCCAAGCAGCACCAGCATTGCAATCACAAATTTCTTCAATACTTTGCTCATTTACAACACCCCCAATAACATAGATAATCCGCCCAGGCACACAAAACCTGCTATCCAGAGAAGTGCCGTCAGCCCCAATGCCTTAGCTGTACTTCTAGGTGCTGTTCCCACACATTTGCCTGTCTGGCCATTCACGTAGAACTTGTAGTTCTTTCCCTGGAACCTGTATTCATACATCCATACAGGCATAAGGGCAAATTTCGTGCCGGTCTGTCTGTTGTTATTGTTGAACATCTCATTTGTCAGGGTATCATATCCTGATGTATACTCACGGATCCAACCCCTGTTAGCCTTGTCAGCCTTCGCCCTGGCCCTCGGCTCAACTTCATCAGGCGGCATATTATATGTCTCCGCCTCGAATCCCGACAGGTATTTGTTGTCATGCTTGATAAGCGCAGAATAGTCATATGGCTCCATGAGATCCATGATTCCATCTTCCATCGCAATAGAAGCATCAACCGGGATCCCTTCATAATTAACATGCAATTTTCTTGCAACGTCAAAATAAGAAGTCTCCGTATATCTCTTATCTCCTGATGTCCAGGATCTGACCTTTGTACCGGTAGCATGATAATCAATATTGGAATCATAGTCATACATCCAGAAAGGTACATATATTCCTTTCATCTTCTCCAATGTCTTCTGTGAAAGAAATGTTCCCGGGATGAACAGTTTCTTTCCAAATTCATCCTTCAGTTTATCCTCAGCCTCATGCTTTGAAACCTTGAATGGCAGAACCACATCTGCACCATAAGGATATGTAACCTTATCATCTCTCAGCAGATATGTACCACATGCCGGACATCTTCCCGCCGACTGAAATTCCGTATATGGGATCTGGGATCCGCAGTTGATACACACGACCGGATTCTCTGAAGGTACCACTTCCTGGCACTCATCTCCGCCACAGCTTTGACATATCATCTTCTTTTTCGATGGCTCATACACAACATTGCCACCACAGTTCACACATCTGTAAAGCAAATTATCTTCCCCCTGTCCTTTTTATTCTATATTTCCCCGCAATTATGATCCTTCCTGAATGGCAGTAAACCACTCAACACATGCGCTCATTATATCACAGTAATTTCCTTTTTAGAACATAGAATTACATGTCTTACCAGACTGTTACGGCATATTTTAGATATCTTACAAAATATGTGGAACGTTATTTATTTTTTGTGTAACACATTGAATTGGAGCGAATATGTTATACCATGAACAAAATATTGGAGGCATACCATGAGTGACTTATCAGCAACACAGTGTGCTTGTGGAAGAAATGGACTTTCATGTGGAGGTTCATGCGGAATCAACAGTTGCACACTGATCATCATTCTCCTTCTCTGCTGCGGCGGCTGTGGTGACGGAGGCTTCGGAGGCGGCTGTGGAAATGACTGCAGTTGTATCTGGATCATCCTTCTCTTATGCTGTTGCTGTGGAAACGGCAATGGCAGCGCTTTCAGCGGCGGCTGTGGTGGATGTGGCGGCTGCGGCGGATGCGGAAACGATTGCGGCTGCTGCTAGCATACCATCTCACCATGCTAAATGGGGCCTGGTGCCTGACAGCCAGACTGTCCGGTATCCGGGTCCAGACAGCCAGCAGGAGCAATTCTGCTGGTATTTTTTTTGTATACATTAATAGAATGTATTATAGGGAAGACTTTTGTCATGATCATTTTGATCAATCGCCAAATGAAATGGAGCTATCTATGTTTAATGGAAACTTTCGTCATCCTCTGGACAATTTAATACGAGATGACCGGCTTTTCATCATGGAAGCCATCATTCCATTTGTCGACGATAGCATGAAGGCTCCCCTGGCTATGTACATAAAATTCATGGAACTTAAGGCCATTCTGGAGGCTCTGAGAGATCCAGGTTATGTAAACTCATGCGGTCTGCACAAGGACATCAACAATCAGGATGATATATTCTCCTCACTGGCAAACTGCGGACTCATGGGCGGCAAAGAACAACTAGAAAATATGAAAAAAGCAATGAATGTGATGAATATGATGAACAGGATGAAGCAGGATGGAGATACTGAGCCAGGAATGGCAGACTCAGGTATGTCGAACTCTGGAATTGCAGGCTCGGGAATTGCAGGCTCAGGTATGACAGATTCAGGCACGGCAGGCTCGGGAATAGCAGACTCAGGCATGCCTGATTTTGACACCACTGGAGTCCATAAAACAGCCCCCAACCGCCAATCCAGCTTCACCCCAGACTACAATTACGGCTATTATGATACCGACCAACTGTATCAACACTATAACGCCGAAAGCCACACCGAAAAACATCAGGAAAAGGATCTATTTGGTTCGATCAAGGATTTATTTGATGAGTATGACAGAAATCATTAACAATCACCTATAGTCTACAGGTAGTAATCCATAAGTGCAACTAAAAGACCTACGAAGACTAATTAAGGTCATTCAGAACCTGTTTATTAAGCAATATATAAATATGAAAGGAATTCCAAAATGAATCTTCAAAATGATCCAAGACTTAAAAATATGCATCCACTGAAAAAACAGATATTATACCGTTTATCACACACCTCCACAACCTCAACACCTGAGGAAATGCTTCCGCAGCTTATGCAGATCAACAGCGAACTAAAAAAAAGAGATCTGTCATTCAGCAAGGCTGAGTCCGAGCTCGTCATCGACATTCTCGCCGAGGGAATGTCGCCGCAGGACAGACAGAGAATCAATATGATAAAGGGGATGCTTTAAGGCATCCCCCTGGTTTTAACTATTATTACTTATAATTTTTATATCTGCCACAGCGCACGCACCGCTTCTTCAGATATCCCGTAAACTTTCCGCCACAATAACTGCATCTGTGCGCTCTTATAAATGCATCATGAATAAATGTCTCGTTGACTATAATATCATTTGCCAAGTTCTCATCTACGATACCTTCTTTTCCTTCCAGATTTTTTCCTTCAAGCTCCATATTCACATTTCTCCCCTCTATCCACCAATATACCATTTTACGTTGCCATTAGCAACATATTACTTCTTTTGTTGCTGACAGAATCTGGCTTGTCTGCCAACATTTGGAAGATACTGTTTGCACAAAATATATCTAGCAGCAACAGTATGTATAAATAGACGGAGGATAAAATATTGGATATCTTTGACACAGGTGTACGTATACGCAACTTAAGGAAATCACATAAATTGACACAGGAAGAATTGGCAGAGGAAATAGGAGTCACATCACACTACATATACGAAGTTGAACACGGACTCAAAACTATGAGCATCTACACCCTCGCCAACATTGCAGAAGCCCTTGATGCGCCTCTTGACTATATTGTGTATGGAAAGGTTTTTGATTCAAACGACGAAACACACGACTTCTCCCCCAAGGACGATCTGTCTATCCTTATAGAAACTATCCCACTCAGCAAAAGGGATAATGTGTGTCGTACTCTTAAAGGGATTTTGCCGTATATAAAATAAGCGCATGGCCAAATGATGCTATGCGCTGGAGATGACACAGAAGACATCGAATATCCTCCCGGGGGATGATTATGTTTCATCAATCCGGGAGGATATTGGAAATGTTATGATTCGTTGTCTTTACTAT
>JAEDGW010000223.1 GCA_016297325.1 Coprococcus sp.
GTGTACCAACAATCTGGCTTGAAGGTGTAACAAGAGGTGGCTCACCATAGTCCTTACGAACTCTAGGAACTTCCTCAAGAACTGCCTCAAACTTATCCTCAGCACCCATCTCCTTGAGCTGTGATACGAGGTTTGAAAGCATTCCACCAGGTACCTGGTAGAGAAGTGTCTTAACATTAACTCCAAGAACCTTTGGATTTAAGAGACCGCTTGCGATCCACTCTTCTCTGAGTGGTCTGAAGTAATCTGCGATCTCAGCAAGAAGCTTCTGATCAAGGCCTGGATCATACTCTGTTCCCTCAAATGTCTTGGCCATAACCTCTGTTGCAGGCTGTGATGTTCCAAGTGCAAGAGGTGAGATTGCTGTATCGATGACATCGCATCCAGCCTCTACAGCCTTGAGGTATGTCATTGAAGCTACACCTGATGTGTAATGTGTATGAAGCTGGATTGGAAGGCTTGAACCATCCTTGAGTGCCTGTACAAGCTCTGTAGCCTTATTTGGAACAAGAAGACCAGCCATATCCTTGATACAGATTGAATCTGCACCCATATCCTCGATTCTCTTTGCCATATCCTTCCAGTAATCAAGAGTATAAGCATCACCCAGTGTATATGAAAGAGCTACCTGGGCATGTCCCTTCTCCTTGTTACAAGCGCTGACTGCTGTCTGAAGGTTTCTAAGATCATTCAGGCAGTCAAATATTCTGATGATATCAATACCATTTGCAATTGACTTCTGTACGAAATACTCTACAACGTCATCTGCATAATGACGGTATCCAAGGATATTCTGTCCTCTGAAGAGCATCTGAAGTTTTGTATTCTTGAATCCATCTCTGAGCTTTCTAAGTCTCTCCCATGGATCCTCCTTAAGGAATCTGAGTGATGCATCGAATGTTGCACCGCCCCAGCACTCTACTGAATGATAACCAACCTTGTCCATCTTGTCGATGATAGGAAGCATCTGCTCGGTTGTCATACGAGTAGCTATAAGTGACTGATGCGCATCACGCAGTACGGTTTCCGTAATCTTTATCGGTTTCTTATCTGCCATTTTATCGTCCTCCTATAAAATTGTGCCATGACTTCTCCAATTAACTTTAATTTTCATGATATTCTTAATTATCGTCACAGCTTCTGAATTCATTGCCTAAATTCTTAATTAAATTCCAAATATCGCAAGGAATGTACCTGCAGCAACTGCAGTTCCGATAACACCTGCAACGTTTGGTCCCATAGCGTTCATCAGAAGGAAGTTTGTAGGATCATACTGTGCTCCGACCTTCTGTGATACTCTGGCTGCCATTGGAACGGCTGATACACCAGCAGAACCGATAAGCGGATTAACCTTGCCCTTTGTCGCCCAGCACATGAGCTTACCGAAGAGAACTCCGGCTGTTGTACCAACTGCGAATGCGACAAGACCAAGGAAAACGATCTTAAGTGTACTCATCTTGAGGAATGCCTCTGCACTTGTAGAAGCACCTACTGAAGTACCAAGTAAGATAACTACGATATACATAAGAGCGTTTGAAGCTGTCTCTGTGAGCTGCTTAACAACGCCGCACTCTCTGAAGAGGTTACCAAGCATCAGCATACCTACAAGTGGTGCTGTTGTTGGAAGTATCATTACTACCACAAGAGTAACTATAACAGGGAAGAGGATCTTCTCTATCTTTGTTACAGGTCTGAGCTGTGGCATTCTTACAAGTCTCTCCTTCTTTGTTGTGAGAGCCTTCATGATAGGTGGCTGTATAACAGGTACAAGTGACATATATGAGTATGCCGCAACTGCTATAGGTCCGAGAAGTGTTCCACCCATGCCGAGCTTACCGGCAAGGTAGATAGATGTAGGACCATCAGCACCACCGATGATTGATATAGCTGCAGCCTCTTTGCCATTGAATCCCATAAGGAATGCAAGGAAGTAAGCTGTATAAATACCGAACTGAGCTGCTGCGCCAAGCAGGAAGCTCTTTGGATTCGCAATAAGCGGACCAAAGTCTGTCATGGCACCGACACCCATGAATATAAGTGAAGGTAAGATACTCCACTCATCAAGCAGGTAAAAATAATGTAACAAGCCACCATCTGCCATAATATCTGGGAACATGTTTACAAGAAACATACCAAATGAGATAGGGACAAGAAGAAGTGGCTCAAAGCCCTTTCCGATCGCAAGGTACATGAATACGAACGCTATAAGTATCATAACGTAGTTCTTCCAGTCAAGACTTGCAAAACCGGTCTGATTAGCTAAATTTGTCAAAACGTCAACTATTGTGCTGCCCATTTAGTTGTTTCCTCCTA
>JAEDGW010000224.1 GCA_016297325.1 Coprococcus sp.
ATGAGTTTGATGATCAGATGCTGGCGATCAATATCATTGACCAGTTTATCGAGAAAGACAGTCAGAATTACATTACACGTATAGAAGTAAAAATAGTGTAACTGTTCAGCATAGGGTGAATCGTATCTGTGAGGATAGGAAACAGTTACAAAACAGTATAAGTATGGGAGAAGAAATGAGTATTATTATTTTACATGGCGATATCGTCTATGCGCCGTCAGCAGACGAATTAGCCATTCATGAAAACAGTTATATAGTAGTTAAAGAAGGCTGTGTCGAGGGGATTTATCCTGAGGTGCCCGAGCAGTACAAAGGCGTCCCTGTAACAGATTACGGAAGAAAAATGATCATTCCGGCCTTTTCAGACCTTCATGTACATGCATCCCAGTATGTTCAGCGAGGCATCGGAATGGATTGTCTCCTCTCAGATTGGCTGAACAATTATACATTCCCTCAGGAATCCAGATTCAGCGATATGGAATATGCAAAGAATTGTTACGATGCCTTTGTGGATGACCTGATCCGTCACGGTACATTTCATGTCAATGCTTTTGCCACGATTCATCGTGAGGCCACAGACTATCTTTTTAACCGCTTGGAAGAGAAAGGGTTATACGGCTATGTGGGCAAAGTCAACATGGACTGCAATTCACCTGATTTTCTGATCGAGACAACAGAGGAATCCTTAAGAGAAACAGAAGTTTATCTGGATTCTCATAAAGGAAGCAAAAGAGTCAAAGCCATCCTGGCACCTCGCTTTGCACCGACGTGCAGCAAGCCTCTTATTGATGGCCTTGGAAAGCTTGCCGCAAAGTATGCGTGCGGCGTTCACACCCATCTGGTGGAATCACTGTGGGAGGCCGAGGAAGCCCTGAGACTGTTCCCCGAATACGGATCCGATGCGGAGATCTATGAACGTGCAGGTCTCATGAATCATGGCCCGTCTATCTTTGCTCACGTGATCTTCCCCAGCAAAGAAGATATCCGGATCCTGAAGAAACATGGAAGCTATGCTGTCCATTGTCCGGATGCAACGACCAATATCATCGCAGGCATCATGCCTGTGCAAAGACTGAATGAGCAGGGCATGAAGATCACGCTGGGATCTGACATTGCAGGCGGTCACGGCATTGCTATTTATAAACAGGTTGCCCGTGCAGTGCAGCTCTCCAAACTGAAAGAGTTTTATGAACCATCAGAGAGCAAGACGATCACACTCACACAGGCTTTCTATCATGCAACCAAAGAGGCAGGCAGCGCCTTCGGCAAGGTCGGCTCCTTTGAGAAAGGTTATCTCTTCAATGCCCTCGTCATCGATACAATGGAGGATCCATGGATGACGATGACGGCAGAGGAGAGACTTGAGAGATTCTGTTACATCGGTGATGACAGAAATATCAGGGCAAGATATATTGAAGGAAGAGAATTATAACAGGGCTTTTTGGATTCGGGCCACTGCGGTTTCCACCGCGGCCACATCTCCCAGGATGCCGAGACAGGTCATATGCTGGGGACAGCTGCCGGGAATCTCAAAGACAGCGACATCCGCCGCTTTCTGCGCCATATCACTGGCGTAGATCATGTCGCAGACATCACCGTGGAGAAGAGCCAGCGAAGAGTTATCCTGAAACAGGTTCTGATACACATCTTTACGGACCCGGCTGCGGATAATGTCCCTCGTTCCGGGGGAAACTGTATGTATGATATGTATTTTGATTTCGTGGGCTGCCATATCTTCTTACTCCTTTGCTGTGCAGTGTATCTAGTACAGCGAATACTAAGTTTCTGACACATTAACTTGTCTGATTTTCCATCTGCCGCGTTGTCGTCAATCGCCGTAGCCACCGCTACGCCTCATTCCTCCGCCTTGCATATGGAAGAATCATCCTGCGTCAATGTATAAGGAACTTAGTTTCCGCTGTACTAGTCTCGGAGTCGTGCTCGGTAAGTCGCTTGTAAAGAATATATATGCCGAAAGATGACATACTGGACTATCTGTCTTTGGAGATTTGAAGCTTTTGGTGAGGAGGTGTGGATGATGCGTGAGATGATTGCGAATGAGGATGTAAAGGAGCGGTTTATTTTGATCGGGGTGCAGACGGCGGAGCGGTCGGAGATGGTCTCGATGGAGGATTCTTTGGTGGAGCTGGAGGAGCTGGTGCAGACTGCTGGCGGGGATTCGGTGGCTATGGTGGTGCAGAATGCGCAGAGGATCCATCCGGGGACGTATATGGGCAGTGGTAAGCTGGAGGAAGTGCGGCAGATGCTGGCGATGTATGATGCGGATGGGGTGG
>JAEDGW010000013.1 GCA_016297325.1 Coprococcus sp.
ATAAAGACTTCCGGACTGTACGGAGCTGGTGTGCTCGGCTATGTGTCAAATATGGGGGATAACTGGACTGTAAATGTTGAAGGCTGTACAAATACAGGAGATATTGATGCGAAGAGCAATGCCGGGGGAATTGTATGTTTCACATATTTCCCAAGCGAGAAAAATGCTGAAGGCGGTGATGCCCAGACATCATTTGACATAAAGAACTGCAAGAACAGTGGAAACATTACTTCTAAATCAATAAACGGATATATCGGCGGAATCATGGCTGTCGATGGTCTCATGGGAACAAAAGTTGTGGTCAGTGGCTGCGACAACACAGGGGATCTGTCATTTACGGATGGATGGTCGTTGGACAAGGATGAGATATCCAATTATGTAAATGACTATGGAGAGATCAGCAATGGATTTACACTCTCAGTTATGGCAGGAGGTATAATAGGAAGGATCGGCCAGTCAGTATTTCTTTCAACGGATGCGGACACTCCTGATGCCTCGAAGATAAACGCAGAAAATGCACTTGTTCAGATAAATGACTGCAGTAGCACTGGAAAACTCAGCTATGCCCAGCCGGCTAAGGGTGACGATGTGACTGATGAGCAGTACAATAAAATAATGGAGAACTACAGGAAGGTGAGTCTGGGCGGTATACTTGGTGACTGTTCTTGTAAAGGCTCTTATAGTGTAAGTTTCAGCAACTGTACCCATAATGCAGAGCGCGGAGTGGGAAATACAGACCTTCCAGATATAAAGTGATGATATATTTGGGGTTAGACTGTAATATACATTGTAATTTTTATTCTAAGGTTTGATGAATAGCTGGATATACAGCGGATAAGAGTGCTATTATATATTGGAACGTATTTGTGAGTGTGCATCTCATCGTGGCTGTACATGACGGTGAATGTCAGCAAGATGTGAGCATGTCGTAGCATATAACAGGAGGATAAGATCATGGCACTTATAAAAGGAATACATCACGTGGCACTCAAATGCTCGGATGCAGAGGAATACAGGAAAGTAGCAGAGTTTTACAGAGACATACTTGGACTTTCTGTTGCGAGAAGCTGGGATGGCGGAATCATGTTCGATACCGGAGATGGAATAATCGAAGTTTTTGACGATGGAGAGGCACCTCTTCCGCAGGGCAATATAAGACATTTTGCATTTGCCACGGATGATGTGGATGCCTGCGTCCTGGCAGTCAGAAATGCAGGATATGAGGTATTCGTAGAGCCGAAGGACATAGAGATCCAGTCGGATCCAAAGTTCCCTGCAAGGATCGCATTCTGCCGTGGCCCGCTTGGCGAGGAGATAGAATTCTTCTGTGAGAAGTGATGAAGTGTTGTAGAGATTTTCTGCTATAAATTTACATGGAGATGATACGGTTGACAAAGGAAGAGTGGTATACCCAGCTTTTTGAGCGCCTGGGGAGGTCGAAATTCCGCAGTGGATTTCATCTGACCGGGAAGGATATCGACTATATACATGAAAAAGGGCTAGATACCATCAGGCAGCACGCCAGGGATTTCATAGCACAGAGGGAAGCTCCGGCCTTTATACCAAATGATGGCAAACAGACGCCCATGCGTGGACATCCGGTGTTTGTGGCACAGCATGCAACGGCTACGTGCTGCCGTGAATGCATACGTAAGTGGCACACATTTGCACCGGGAGTGGAGCTTGGGCCAAGGCAGCAGGAGTACCTGGTGGATGTCATCATGACCTGGATAGAGAGGGAGCTGGCGGCCGCAGGTGAGAAAGTGGCAGAAGAAGCAGCGGATGAAGAGACAGTGACATCACAGACTGGAAAAGTGATGACAGATAAGATAAAACAGTGATAAAAATGTATATTTTCTACCACAGGTGTAATGACAAATGAGTATACTTGTGGTAGAGTACAGCTTAGGTGGTCAAATAAAAGGATCAAGACGCACCAATAAATAATGACTAAAAAGAGGAACCCGGAAGGGATAGTCAGGAAAGGAATGAATCATGCAGAGTATAGTTTTCGCTGGACATATAAGACTAGATTATAATTTTGATATGGCAGATCAGATGATGAACAGTAATGATCCGCGCCAGACATATATGTACTCATATGGTACAGGGCGAAAGCTTATCGGACGTGATTTTTCAGACGTGCTGACCAGACAGCCTTAGTGAACATACGGGGCTGGAACCGGAGCCGGGAGCGTTTATAGATTTGAATCATGTTGTATGTAGAACGTCCATTCATATGAGTATTGCCGGATATTCATATGGATGGGCGTTTTTTGTGTGTTTGGGGAAGTAAATTGTTTTTAGGAAGAAATTATTTGAGGTAAAAGAGAAGGTTATCGCGCAGCTCATGATGGCTGGCGCATCTATATCAGGAGGGAAATATTATGTGTGGTATACCAACAATAGATATGGTAGGAACCGGTAGAAATATTGTAAAGCTCAGGGAAAGTGCAGGCATGTCGGTTAGAGACCTGCAGGATATATTCGGATTTGCCACTCCGAATGCGATATACAAGTGGCAGAAAGGTCTGGCTATGCCGACGGTTGACAATCTTATCATACTGGCAGCGATATTTGGTGTGTCTGTGGATGAGATCATCGCAGTGAATGTATGCACCGCAGCCAGGATAAGTGCATGATTGTTCGAGGCTGAAATCTGAGGTATTATATGAGAATAAGATATGTACCGGGGATATGTGATGATAATGAAAAAAATAAATCGAGCTCTTTTTATGAATATATTGCTGGCAATTCTGTGCCTGGCATTTGTATGTATGTATGGCTGTGAATTTACTATAAAAGATGGGAAAAATAATACGGAATTGCAGTCAGCTGGTGATTCTGAAGACAATGATCTGGGCGGAGTTGAAAACGAAGCGCAGGATGGCAATTCAGTCACGATCACATTTGTTGGTGATATCACCATGCATAAAAGGCAGATAGAGAAATATTATACAGGAGATGGCAGTTTTGATATAAGCAAGGGACTGGAGTATGTCTCGTCCTATCTTGATGACAGCGATTATACAGTTGGAAATCTGGAGACAACCTTTGCGGGACCTGGAAATGGACCGCATATGGATGCAATGGGCTATTCTGGTTTTCCAAACTTCAATTCTCCGGATGATCTTGCATACACATTGAAGGATGCGGGATTTGATATGCTGCAGACGGCAAATAACCACTGCATGGATACAGGACTTTCCGGGCTTATGAGGACGATTGATATCCTGGATGATGCGGGACTTAAGCATGTTGGGACTTCAAGGGATCAGAACGAGTGCGACAGCAGGTGTATAGTTGATATAGGAGGAATAAAGTTTGGATTTGTGGCATACACGAGTGAGATCAACTCCAATTCATATGTAGAAGGCAAGCCTTATCTGTTCAATTCGCTGCATTCCTATGATGAAATATATGTATCAGAGTTATATGACAGGGTTGAGCAATTTAGGTCAGATGGCGTGGATATTGTCATTGCGCTTATGCACTGGGGAAATGAGTATGAAGAGATTCCAGATGATAAACAACGATCACTGGCCAAAGGATTGTTTGAACATGGTGTGGATGTGATCGTTGGAGGACATCCACATGAAGCTCAACCTGTGGAATGTCAGGTCGTTGGAAACGGACAGTGGCAGGAAAGAAAATGTTACGTGTTTTATTCCCTTGGGGACTTTCTGTCAGATGCGGTATATGATGATGATGGAGTCAACAAGGATACAGGGCTTATAGCAAAAGTGACATTTGCAAGGCGGGAATCAACAGATGGAAAATCGTGCGAAGTAACGGACGTATCCCTTATACCCACTCATATATATGAAAATGAAAATACAGTTGGAGTTGTCGCTGTGCCAGATGCGCTTGAAAAAAGAGAGTCTGGAGATAACACATATGACTTCCTTTCGGATAAAGACTGGGAGCGAATTGAATATGCACAAAAAAATATCAACCTGGAAATTCAGTAAGGATCCCTGTGTCAGGGATACGATATGAAAGTTTCCAGGTTGATATTTTATTCTGCCTCAACGAGTCCCCAGCTTCCCCATTCCCACACTGTTTCTTTTCCGTCAGTGTCTGTCAGATGAATACGGTTCTTTGCGTCGATTGAGATTGAGCGCACGTTGATGCCGAGTGCTGAAGACATCCACAGTGGATCCAGGCGGTCTTCTCTCTGGGAATCCCAGTCGTATATGAAGATATGCTGTGTGAATTCGTCAGTATCTTCTGTTATCCATATGGGTTTGTATCTGTCGTAGCTGCCGCGTTTCCATGTCATCAGTATGATTTCCGGTGCACCGTCTCTGTCGATGTCCTGGCAGAAAGCGTCTGAAACATACACTCCATCGGGGGTGTCATAAAGCAGGTTGTTGCTGCTGTCCGTTATAGTAAGCTTTTTCTTTTTGAGCGTGAATGTAACCTGTTCACTCCCGATGGTGTATGTATGTGTATATTTGTTCCATATGGCGAATGTGGAGATGTAGGCACCCTGTGACTTTAATACAAAATAGATACCTGTTCCAACTCCTATTCCCAGAATAAATGCTGTTATTAAAATAAGTATGCTTTTTTTTACCATTGGTTCGGCTGTATGATTTCGTTCTCCCAGTCAGGAACGTCCACCAGGCTTCCGAAGGTTCCGTCGTTCCTGTTGAATATTCCAAGCTGTTTTCTCCACTCTTCGTCGTTAAGACGATTGCTTATAGGCTGTTCAAATTCATAATATGAATATACAGGCCCTGAGCACACATGAGGCTGTCCGTCTATAGGTACTATTACGTACATGTTATTGAATCTTCCTGTGCCGACTTCGAGACACGATCCATTTGGATCTGTTGCGATGTCTGCGATAATTGCAGCAGGAAATTCCTGGGTAGACAGGTGTTCTACACCGTCAACGTCTTTGTATACCTCCTGCCAGAAGTGCTCAAGCTGACCGCCAAATGTGCGGATGAGGTCGTACTCTTCATCAGTAAGCGTTTCATTTTGAAGCTCTTTTTCTGCCATGGTTTTGCACTGGGTTGAGAGACCCAGAAGAATCGCCAGATTATCTCTGTCGGAATCTGACAGGTATCCATAGCTGTCCAGACCTGCTGATGTGCAACTTACAAGATTAGCAAGCCTTGCGAACAATTCAGGTTCCGGTTCAACATATCCTCTGTCGTCAAGTACGGGTATATCACCACCACCCATCTCGGCAAGCATCTGCTTTGAATATAGTATGGTGTCATGTTTCAGCTCTGCATAGCTTCCCATAAATGTTGTGAGAGATTTTGTCTGCCATCTATCAGTCTGCATGAACAGAGGATAGCCATCTCCTTTCTTTTCGAGGAGTGGGGTGAGAGTGTAAAGCCAGTTGGAATAAAGACTGGCATTCCATGTCTCAGGATCTGCATTCTGTATCTCAGATTGTATCTCAGACATATTCTCTGAATAATTTTCATAGTCGTATGCGCCCTGCTGCTTCAAAATGGCTGAGGCTTTCTCTGATCCCAGAGCTGATGGAAGGTCAAGTCCGCTAGGAAGCATTCTTCTTTCATTGCTGCTGTTTTCCTTCACATTCCTGTATGTGAGCCTCTGGAAAATGGATTCATCCAGGGAGAATCTCTGACCCATGAAGCGGTAGCCGAGAATCTTTTTTGCGGCCTCTTCGTCGGAGTCAGAGTCTTTTATAGGGACTGAATTGATCTGAGGTGGATCAAGTTTTGCAGTTTCATCTTTGTATTTATTCCAACCGTCTGTGTTTGTTATTATATCGTTTAGAGAAGCATTCTTGCCATAGGCGTCTTCTATGACCGGCATATACTCATAGTACCCGCTGTCGTCGGATGCTCCAGCAAAGAAGCTGGTTACTGTGTATATAGATTCCCAGTCGGACAGACAGTTGTCATTCATGGCGATGGTCATAAGAAGTGCAGACTTGTTCATGTCGTCGTCATTCTGAGCAAAATTTCTTCTTCCATACCACATCATTGTCTTGAAATATCTGGTGAGATCCTCGGATTCTGTGTAATATCCTCTGGCTGTATATTGTGAATAGTCTTCATCCAATTCAAACAGAGGAGATGGGTGGAGTCCATCGCTGGCTTCAATCAGCTGTATTTCCTGATCTACTATGGATTCTACATCAGATGGGATTTGGCTGTCTGGATCCAAGCATTTGGCGGCAACGCTGAAATAAGCAAGGTTTGTATATGCGGCTTTCTCCCAATCGGTTCCCTTGGCTGTATTGTACTGTTCTTCTGTGGCTGCAAGCATGGAGTTGGTCATGTCCGCAAGAGTGGATGCAAGGTAATTCCGCTCCGTGTTTTTTAGCAGATGGCTGAAGTACAGGTGATACGTATGCATCATTGAGTCAGTAGTGATAAAGTTTGCATAGTAGTTATATCTGTTACTTTCATAGAGCTCAAATGCTTCGTTGTAGTAGCCGGTAGTGATAACACAGTAATCCTGTGATAATACATTTTTGGCGTCGTCATTCATATATGTGACCATGTCATAGTTTGCAAGATCACTGAGATCTGATTTTACAGAGTACGCGTCTACACTTGGAACTACAGACGATCCACCGCCGGTCTGAATGATGGTAGGACGTTTGAGCGCTTGGATAGCTGTGATCGGATCAGGTTTCTTGTCGTCTGACGAATTTGAGTTGTCATTCTTGTTATCATCTGTGGCTGCACCGGAATTTGCAGAATAATTGTCCCCATTGTTTTTACCCGATGAATTATTGCTGCCCAGCATTTCCGGCAGAAGCAGAACTACTGCTATGGCTACAATCACTATGATTGCTGCACCTGCGATGAAGACAGGGAGCAGGCTGCCTTCGGAAGATGAAGATTTAGTGAAAGTATTTTGCTGGTTTGATTGCTGATACTGGTCTTGCTGACCGTACTGGTTTGATTGCTGATACTGGCCTTGCTGACCGTACTGGTTTGATTGCTGATACTGGTCTTGCTGGCCGTACTGGTTTGACTGCTGATACTGATCCTGCTGTCCGTACTGGTTTGGCTGCTGATACTGGCTTTGCTGACCGTATTGGTTTGATTGCTGATATTGGTTTTGCTGGTTGTACTGGTGTTCCTGCTGGTTTTGGAAAATTGTTCCGCAGTGATAACAGTAAGCAGAGTTGTCAGGAATGTCATTCCCGCACATTGGACATTTCATAGGCTCCCTCCTCATAATATCTTTTTTGTATACTGCATAGATAATTAAATTATCCAGGCAAAACACAGTGTTGTCAAATGTTATTTATGACATACCGTAGTTAATTTATTGCAGCCAGTTGGAAAATTAAAATAAAATGGTAACCCGGAATTAAGTTCTAAATTTTACAAAAAACACAAATTTGGTAGTTGACTTGGAGTAAACTCCAGGTGATATATTCAATGTAACATATAGTGTATGGTGTGAGTGCACATAGCTATAAGTGAAGAAGATTTCTTGGAATTAGGAAAGAGGTGGCAATATGACTATCAAAGAAGTAAGTGAAAAGTTTGATATCACTGCTGATACCCTAAGATATTATGAGAGAGTGGGACTTATCCCTCCTGTAGCGAGAAATGCCAGTGGCAACAGGGATTATCAGGAAAATGATGTCAGCTGGGTTGAACACACTGTATGCATGAGAAATGCTGGTGTTCCGATAGAGGCGCTTATTGAATATGTAAAACTGGTCCAGATGGGAGATGTTACATTTGGTGCAAGGCTTGATCTCCTTAAGGAGCAGTATGAGAAACTTGAGGAGCAGAGAAAACAGATCGAAGCCACCATGGATAGATTACATTACAAGATATCCAAATATGAGGAGGCCGTGAAGACCGGCAAGCTTGTATGGGACGGAAAAATTACCGATTGTGAATGACAGATGCATAATCTGGAGCATGTATGGATGTAAATGGAAAGACAGATCAAAGAGCGGTAATGCATTATGTTAATGCGAGGCAATGTACTATGTTAAAACAGGAGGATAAAGAAAAAATGTATATTGAAAATATCAATGGACCACAGGATGTAAAGAAACTGACAATAGACGAGATGGGAACACTTGCAGAAGAGATGAGACATGCGCTTCTCATCAGAGCCAGCAAACATGGCGGACATTTTGGCCCGAACTTTGGTATGGTGGAGGCAACCATAGCACTTCACTATGTATTTGAATCACCAAAGGATAAGATTGTGTATGACGTGTCACACCAGAGCTATCCGCACAAGATGCTTACAGGAAGAAAGGATGCATATCTCTATGAGGAGCACTATGATGATGTGTCTGGTTACAGCAATCCGCATGAGAGCGAGCACGACTTCTTCACGGTTGGACATACCTCAACATCCATAAGTCTTGCAGCAGGCCTTGCAAAGGCAAGGGACCTTCAGGGCGCAGATGGCAACGTGATAGCGGTGATAGGCGATGGATCCCTGTCAGGAGGAGAGGCCCTTGAAGGCTTGGATTACGCTAAAGAGCTGGGTGGCAACCTCATCATAGTTGTAAATGACAACGATATGTCCATAGCAGAGAACCACGGTGGACTCTATACAAATCTCAAATTACTCAGAGATACAAAGGGAACAGCGGAGTGCAATCTGTTCCGTGCCATGGGACTTGATTATTATTATGTGCATGAGGGCAATGATGTGGCAGCTCTCATAGACACATTCCAGAAGGTAAAGGATACAAGGAAGCCTGTTGTGGTCCACATCAGAACCCTCAAGGGAAAGGGTTATGCCCCGGCTGAGGAGCACAAGGAGCAGTGGCACTACAGCGGACCATTTGACATAGAGACAGGAAGATCGTTATTTGAAAGCGACGAGGAGGACTACTCAAGCGTGTCCTGTGATTACCTGCTTGACAAGATGAAGAAGGATCCAAAGGTCGTTGCCATCACAGCGGGAACACCGACAGTTATAGGATTTACAGAGGATAAGAGACGTGAGGCCGGAAAGCAGTTTGTCGACGTGGGAATCGCAGAGGAGACAGCGGTGGCTCTCGCATCAGGAATTGCAGCAGGCGGCGGAAAGCCGGTGTTCGGCGTGTACAGCTCATTTGTGCAGAGGACATTTGACCAGGTATCCCAGGATCTCTGTATCAACAACAATGCAGCCACTATAGTGACATTTGCAGGATCTGTATATGGAATGAATGATGTGACACATCTGGGATTTCAGGATATCCCTATGCTTTCAAATATCCCAAATCTTGTATATCTTGCTCCGACAACAAAGGAAGAGTATATTGCTATGCTTGACTGGAGCATAGAGCAGAATGAGCATCCGGTGGCCATCAAGCTCCCAGGCGGTGCGATGATAAGTGGCGGCCCTGTGACGAAGAACTTTGGAGACTTGAATAAATATGAGGTGACGCAGAAGGGAAGCAAGGTTGCCCTACTCGGCCTTGGAACTTTCTACAGTCTGGCAAATGCTGTAGCAGACGAGATGAAGAGTGAGTTTGGAGTTGATGCAACAGTCATCAATCCTTATTATATCACAGGTCTTGACGAGGAGCTCCTTGAAGGTCTCAAGGCAGACCACTCAGTTGTCATCACTATTGAAGATGGTATACTGGACGGCGGATTCGGTGAGAAGATTGCAAGATTCTACGGTGATTCGGATATGAAGGTGCTGAATTATGGTCTTAAGAAGGAATTCCTTGACAGGTACGATGTCGAAGAGGTTCTTAAGGATAATCGTCTTGACGCAGAGATGATCGCGGAGGACGTTAAGGGACTTTTGTAAAGTGTATGATTATCTATGATAGATATGTTTATGTAAATAATTTATTAGTAGAAATATAGAACAGACATAAAATGCCCCATATAATTCTGAAATTTTTTATTCCCAGAAATTATATTGGGGTATTTTATTCGAGTGTCTGATCATGATATGATGCCGAGTTCTGTCAGAATGGATATAGCTCCTTCGGCGGTGTCTTTGTCGAAGCCGAGAGCCTCAAGGTCTTCAGCGTTTGCTATACTCTGCGCTGTTTTTTCAAAGAATGAGCGCCTTAATGCAATCTTAATACAGCACACCGGATCATTACACCGTTTTTTTATATTTCATAATATACTCTTTGTAAACAAACAAAAACAGGAGAAGTATATATGTCTGAAATTAAACATAGAAAAAAGCGACTGTCATCCTTTAAGCTGATCGTTTTAGGCTTTGCTGGGGTTATTCTGATCGGAGCACTGATATTGATGCTGCCGTTTTCATCGACTGCCGGAGTTGTTACGCCGTTTCACGAGGCGCTGTTCACATCGACCTCGGCCGTTTGCGTTACGGGGCTGGTCGTGCAGGATACGGGCAGTTATTGGTCCGCTTTCGGGCAGACGGTAATACTGCTGATGATCCAGATAGGCGGGCTCGGTGTTGTGACAGTTGCGGCATTTTTCGCCATGCTGTCCGGCAGAAAAATATCGCTGATGCAGCGCAGTACCATGCAGGACGCCATCTCTGCCCCGAAGGTCGGCGGGATCGTCCGCCTGACCCGTTTTATTGTACGGGGAACTTTTTTGATCGAGCTTATCGGGATGATCGTCATGCTGCCGACATTTTGCGGAAACTACGGTATTAAGGGAATTTGGATGGCGGCATTTCATTCGATTTCCGCCTTTTGCAACGCCGGCTTTGACATACTCGGCACCGCAGAAAACAAATACCAGTCTCTTACGGGATACATCGGAGAGCCTACAATAAACATTGCAATTATGCTTTTAATTATTGTGGGCGGTATTGGATTTTTGACCTGGGACGATATTTACACAAACAAGTGGCATTTCAAAAAATACCGTATGCAAAGTAAGGTCATATTGGTAACAACGGCAATCCTCATTATCGCTCCCGCAGTATTCTTTTTCTTCTGCGATTTTACGGGGCTGCCGCTCGGCGAAAGGATTCTTGTGTCGCTTTTTCAGTCCGTCACACCGAGAACCGCCGGTTTCAATACCGCCGATCTTCCCACTATGACCGGTTCTTCCAAGGCAATTATGATCCTGCTCATGCTCGTCGGCGGATCGCCCGGCTCCACGGCAGGCGGTATGAAAACGACCACGCTTGCCGTTCTGATTCTGAGTGCATTTTCCGTCTGTCGTAAAAAGGACGATACCGAAACCTGCGGCAGGCGCATTGACGGTTCGGCAGTGAAAAACGCCGTAGCCGTTGCCGTAATGTATTTCCTGCTGTTTTTTGTCGGCGGCATTGTTATCAGCACGGCAGAAGGTCTGCCGCTTAGCACCTGCCTTTACGAGACGGCGTCCGCTGTCGGAACGGTCGGGCTTACCCTTGGGATCACACCGCAGCTCGGTGTTCTTTCTCAGCTTATTTTGATCGTCTTGATGTATCTCGGCAGAGTCGGTGGACTTACCCTGATTTACGCGGCGATCTCCAATAAAAATCAGAGCGGAGCAAAGCTGCCGCTCGAAAAGATCACAGTCGGATAAAGGAGTTACTATATTATGAAAAACATATTGTTGATAGGTCTCGGCAGATTCGGTAGGCATATCGCTTTGCAGCTGAATAAGCTCGGGCATGAGGTGATGGCGGTAGACAGCAACGAAGAAAGGGTCAATAAGATTCTGCCGATCGTTACTAACGCACAGATAGGTGACAGCACAAACACGGAATTTTTAAAGTCGCTCGGAATCGGAAACTTTGATGTGTGCATAGTCACCATAGGAGGAAATTTTCAAAATTCGCTGGAAACCACTTCTTTGCTGAAAGAACTCGGCGCAAAATTAGTTGTGTCCCGCGCCGAGCGTGATGTTCAGGAGAAATTTCTTCTGCGTAACGGAGCGGACGAAGTAATTTACCCTGAAAAGCAAGTAGCAAATTGGGCTGCTATTCGCTATACCGCCGATCACGTACGGGATTACATCGAGGTCGATGAGGCTCATGCTATTTTTGAGGTAGAGGTTCCGGGGGGTTGGATCGGAAAAACAGTCGGAGAGCTGGATATCCGCAGAAAATACAGCATCAATATTATGGCAACCAAGGAGAACGGAAAGATAAATATGGCAGTTTCGCCGGACACCGTTCTTACGGACAATATCACTCTTTTGGTTCTCGGTGCTTACAAAGAACTGCAAAAGTGTTTTCGCATTTAACAGAGGTGAATGAGGATGGCTGAGCTATTGCTGATCGTCAGCCTGCTTGGCATATTTGCTTTCGGATTTTATCTTATGAGCAGGCTGGATCGATTTCTTGAAGAAAACAGAAAAGCACTGTTAAAGGAAAATGAATCCCGTGAGCCTTCCGAAATTCTGCTGCCGCAGGGACTGTCCGAAAGTGAAATATTATGTGAGATCCGCCGTTTTCGTGAAACGCACGGAAATGTCGATATTATTCTTTCCGATGGGCAGAAGAATGATTTTTAGGTTGCGGTAGATTTTTTTACAGTTTTACTGTACAATAACAAAATAAAATAAAAATGGCGGTGAAACCGATGAAAGTACAAAACGAACAGTCAAAATTCGATACAGACGAGCATATCCTTGTCTGCCTATCCTCTTCGCCGTCCAATGCAAGGATAATACACACCGCCGCAAAGATGGCTAAGGTCCTTCATGCAAGATTTACCGCCATCTATGTGCAGACGGATACGGTCATAAATGATGAGGATCAGTCCCGACTTTCGCAGAACATACAGCTCGCGCAAAGGCTCGGCGCCGAGATCGTTATGACGCACGGCGAGGATGTACCGCTGCAGATCTCGGAATATGTCAGGCTTTCCGATGTTACAAAAATCGTGATTGGGCAAAGCAGTGCCAGACGCAGAGGGCTGTTCGGAAGACCGACTCTCACCGAAAAGCTGATCTCCTCCGCCCCCGATGTTGACATTCATATTATTCCCGACGCACTGAACTACACAAAGCCGCACAGACGCCGTCTGTTCTTAGGTGCAGAGATACCGTCGCTGCGGGATATTGCCGTGACCGTTCTGGCGCTTGCCGTATGTACGGCGATCGGGTTTCTGTTCGGCCATCTCGGCTTTCCCGATACCAATATCGTTACGGTATACATCCTAGGTGTGCTGATGATCTCCGTTTTGACCAAAGGATACCTTTGCAGTATGGCAGGCTCACTTCTAAGTGTTGTATTGTTCGGATTTTTTCTTACCGAACCCAGGTTGTCCTTTCAGACCTATGCCGTAGGCTATCCCGTTACCTTTGCAGTCATGCTGGCGTCTTCCGTTCTCACCGGCACACTTGCTTCGAAGCTGAAAGATCATGCAAGGCTCTCGGCTCGCTCCGCGTTCCGTGTGCAGGTGCTGTTTGACACTGACCGTCTGCTGCAAAAAGCAAAAAGCAACGATGATGTTTTAAGCGTGACCTGTATGCAGCTCTCGCGGCTGCTTGACCGCAGTATTGTTGCCTATACGAAAGGCGAAAACGGAATGTTGTCCGGGCGGCTGTATGCCGAAAAAAAGGATACACACGCTGAAAAGCTGCTAAGCGATGCAGAGCGGCAGACCGCAGAATGGGTGCTTCAAAACGGTCGCCGTGCAGGAGCAGCGACAGCACAGTTTGGAAAATCCGAATGTCTTTATCTTGAGATCCGTGCAGGTGGCAGAGTCTACGGTGTGATCGGGATACCGATGAGACCCGAAAAGCCCGATTCATTTGAGAGCAGTATCGTACTGTCGGTTGTGAACGAATGTGCGCTGGCAATGGATAATGCTCACAACGCCGCCGAAAAGGAACGGGCGGCAGATCTTGCAAAAAGCGAGCAGCTGCGCGCCGACCTTTTGCGGTCGATCTCACACGATCTGCGCACGCCGCTTTGCTCCGTTTCGGGTAATGCGGACACGCTTTTGCATAACGGGGGCTGCTTGGACGAAGCAACCAAGCAGCAGATCTATAAAGATATCTATGATGATTCCGAATGGCTGATCGGCGTGGTGGAAAATCTGCTGTATGTTACACGGCTGAATGACGGACGCCTGAAGCTGGAGCTTACCGACCAGCTTGTAGACGAAGTGGTCAACGAAGCCGTTTCGCATTTGAAGAAAAAATCCGTCGGACACAAGGTGACGGTAAGGTGCGACGATTTGATCCTTGCCCGTATGGACGCACAGCTTATCGTGCAGGTCATTGTCAACCTTATTGATAATGCTTTGAAATATACCGAACAAGGCTCCGAGATCTGCGTAAGTGCCGAAAAACAGGGCGGGGATGCCGTGATCCGAGTCGCCGATAACGGAAACGGAATTGCAGACGATATGAAACCGCATATTTTTGAAATGTTTTACACCGGGAAAAATACCGTCGCAGACAGCCGCAGAAGTTTCGGGATCGGGCTTACCCTGTGTAAATCTATCGTAGAGCTGCACGGCGGAACGCTGACGCTTACGGATAACGTACCGCACGGCTGCATATTTACCTTTACTTTACCGCTCAGCGAGGTGACTCTGAATGAATAAACCCATTGTTCTCGTTGTGGAGGACGACCGTCCCGTCCGCAATCTGATCGTAACAACATTAAAGGCGCACGATTACCGCTACCTGACCGCGGAGAACGGACACAGCGCTATTATAGAAGCAACCTCCCATAACCCGGATATCGTTCTGCTGGATCTGGGGCTGCCGGATATCGACGGCACACAGGTGATCGAAAGCATCCGCTCATGGTCAAATATGCCCATTATTGTGATCAGTGCGCGCAGCGAGGATAAAGACAAAATCACGGCGTTGGATGCCGGGGCGGACGACTATCTGACAAAGCCCTTTTCCGTGGAGGAGCTTTTGGCACGCCTTCGGGTCACGCAAAGACGGCTGCTCCTTCTTCAGGCAAGCGGCGACGCCGACTCACCCGTTTTCCAAAACGGCAAGCTTAAAATTGATTATGCCGCCGGCTGTGCTTATCTAAATGGGGAGGAATTGCACCTGACCCCGATCGAATACAAGCTTTTGTGTCTGCTCTCTCATAATGTCGGAAAGGTGCTGACGCACACCTATATCACGCAGCAGATTTGGGGCAGCAGCTGGGAAAAAGATATTGCTTCCCTGAGAGTATTTATGGCGACACTGCGCAAAAAGCTGGAGTCGCAAAAGGACAGTCCACAATACATTCAGACGCATATCGGCGTCGGTTACCGTATGCTGCGGGTAGACTGAGAAAAGCGAGAAAACAAGGAATTGAACCGATATGCAATAGAAAATCTTTTCGGAATTGAAGGGCTGAATATCGCTTGGTACGGACTCATTATCGCCTGCGGTATGGCATACGGAAACCAAATTACAAATCCTTCGCTCTGCTTTTTTCCCTTCGGCGTTCGCCCCTGCGTTATCGCAATGATTCTCGCTACGGCAATCGGTATGGCCATATCAACATTGCTTGGTTTTACGGAAATACAATGCTCACTATTCCAGACTGACGGGCGCCGCCATTGTAGAATAAATCACTTTGCAGTACTGTTACGCCCGCAACCTTAATCAAAGAACAAAATTTTTTCTAATCATTTTCCTGTTAGCTATAAAAAAGCACAACGCCACAGAGTTTTAAATCTCTGTGGCGTTGTGCTGCTCTCAATCGGTCACTTTTTGAAAGCGTCCTTATGTGAGCCTGCCTTTTATGCGGCTTTGAGCGGGGGTGCCGCAAGGATGGATTTGGAGTCAAAATAGTGTTACCATGTAGTAAAGATGATACAAAATGATAAATGTAAGTGTGGCTTACGGTCACATATAAATGGGAGGCGCGTAAAATGTGGATATTATTTGCAGTGGGTTCTTCGTCATTTGCGGGGATCACGGCGATACTTGCAAAATGCGGTATAAGAAAGACGGATTCTGATGTGGCGACGGCTATAAGGACAGTTGTGGTTCTGCTGTTTGCTTGGCTGATGGTTCTTGTCACAGGAGCCTGGACTGCAGACACATATATCAGCGGTAAGACACTTCTCTTTCTGATCCTCTCCGGCCTTGCAACCGGAGCATCCTGGCTGTGTTATTTCAGGGCGCTGCAGAAAGGGGATATCAACAAGGTCGTTCCCATAGACAAATCAAGCACCGTGCTCACGATTCTGCTTGCCCTCATATTCCTACATGAGGGGATCACCTGGGTTAAGGGTATCTCAATAGTTATGATAGGTGTGGGCACCATGCTTATGATCACCAAAAAGGAAACTGCAGATGATCAGGAGCTGTCAGGGAAAGATGTCGAACATATGTCAACAGACGGTGGCAGTGTGACAAAGAAACAGCGAGGAGTGAGGCTTTTGCATGGTAGCTGGCTGCTGTACGCGGTGCTCTCAGCTGTCTTTGCCAGTTTGACAGCGATACTCGGCAAGGTAGGGATATCGGATATCAACTCAAATCTGGGCACGGCGATCAGGACAACGGTGGTTCTTGTCATGGCTTGGCTTATGGTGTTCGTGTCAGGAAAGCAGCATGAGATAAAGGGCATAGAGAAGAAGGAGCTGCTGTTTATTGAGCTCTCAGGAATAGCCACGGGGGCATCCTGGCTGTGTTATTACAGGGCACTTCAGGACGGACCGGCAAGCGTGGTCGTCCCGATAGACAAGCTGAGCATGCTCATCACCATTGCATTTTCAGGAATCGTGTTCCACGAAAAGCTGACCAAGAAAGCGGCTGTTGGCGTGGTATGCATCACTGCTGGAACTCTCTTAATTGCCATGAATTTCTGAATATTTTACGGTCTATTTAGAAAGTATTTATAGTTTCTTCCTGTGGATTTTATATCTATCGTTTACACTATATACAACGAAAAAGATATAGAGGATACATTTGTACATGAGAAGCTTATCAAGCTGTGCTTGATGGCAGAACAGGCAGGAGGCGTTAAATATGAGAACAGCAGACCACATGAATCTGAGCAGATATATTATGGATCACATGGATGCCGGCGCATCTAAGCTGCAGAAGGCGGCGTTCATATTTGGCAGCATAGAGCCGGATATCAATATGCTGACTTATTTCAGGGGCAGCATCCGTGGCGAGGAGAAACTTAGAGGACACAATTACGAAAATGTCATGAAGTATATGGAAAAACTCACAAAGAAACTTGAGAAAGGCGGAATGGGAACTGTCAGACAGAGCTTTCTTCTCGGAAAGCTTGTTCACTATGTGGCGGATTCATTCACATATCCGCACAACAGTATATTTCCTGGTAATCTTAGAGAACACTGCCAGTACGAGACAGAGCTGCATGACTATGTGAATAAGACGATATCTTCAGTAGGTGTCAATATGGAAAGCATAGATGATGGGCGAGACATAGTGGAATATCTCAGAGAAATGCATGACAGGTATGTCAGTGAGGCTCTGGGATGCGAGAATGATTACAGACATATCACACATGCAATATCCGTGGTTACAGAGCGGTTCTGGCAGACAGAGAGTGTGTCAGTGCCATCCATGCGGGATGTTGCAATTGCATGTAAGGAGAGGATACCGGTTGCAGCAAATGCGAATATGGCAGCAGCTGGAAATGTTGGAATGGAGTCCACAGGGGTGGCGTAGAAATAGCAGCCGTAAAAAATCTGATATGTCTAAATTGAGTACACGATAAAGATTTGGTTAAGAAACTTTACAAAAACAACAAAATAGCTTGCGAAAAACAATTTAAAATTACCTCTTGCATTATTTTCTAAAGTCTGCTATTATAAATCACGACAAAGGCGTCAAATGAATCGAAAAGATTCGTTTGGCGCCTTTTTTGTTTCGACAATGGGGACGGAGGGGACAGGTACCTCCGTCCCCATGGGAGAATGAGATATCGCGTTCCCCAGATGAGTATAATTAAGGAGGAAGAAACTATGAATACGGGAGATACTGGTTTTATTATGATCTGTGCGGCTCTGGTGTTCTTCATGACACCCGGACTTGCATTCTTCTACGGAGGCCTCGTCAGGAGGAAAAATGTTGTAAATACCATCATGGCATGTACGGCCATCATGGGACTGTCAGTTGTAATGTGGGTGCTGTTCGGCTACTCACTCTCATTTGGCACTAACCACGGAGGTGTTATAGGAGACCTCAAGTGGTTCGCACTTAACGGAATAAAGATGGATGAGGCAGGCCCTTATGCGGACAATATACCTCACCTTGTATACGTTGCATTTCAGATGATGTTCGCAATGATCACTCCGGCACTTATCACAGGTTCACTGGTCGGACGTGTGAAGTTCAAGGCTTTGTTCTTCTTCATCATGCTCTGGTCGATCATCGTTTATTACCCAATGGCTCACATGGTATGGGGCCAGGGCGGTTTCCTCGGAGAGATCGGTTCAGTTGATTTCGCAGGAGGAAATGTAGTACATATAAGCTCAGGTGTGAGCGCCCTTGTATTCTCCATCATCCTTGGAAGAAGAAAGGGATACGAGAACACAGCATACAGAGTTCACAACATTCCATTTGTAGCACTTGGTGCATTCATCCTGTGGTTTGGATGGTTCGGTTTCAATGCCGGAAGTGCCCTCGGTGCAAATGGTCTTGCGGCACATGCATTCATGACAACAGCAGTTGCCAGTGCCAGCGCTATGGTCTCATGGATGATAATAGATGTGATAAAGGATGGAAAGCCTACATTGGTCGGCGCATCAACAGGTCTTGTAGTTGGTCTTGTGGCTATAACACCTGGTGCAGGATTTGTACCAATCTGGTCATCATTCATAATCGGTGCACTTGTCAGCCCGATCTGCTGCTTTACAATATCATTCCTGAAGGGTAAGCTGAAGATAGACGATGCACTTGATGCATTTGGATGTCACGGTATCGGCGGTATCTGGGGAGGTATCGCAACAGGATTATTTGCAAAGAGCTCGATCAACAGTGTAGCACGTTGGGATGGTCTGGTATTCGGCGATGTACATCTGTTCCTAATGCAGCTTGTAGGTATCGTGGTTACGATCGCGGTAGCAGTAGTTGGAACACTTATCTGTCTCGGAATTGTGAGACTCTTCACACCGCTCCGTGTAACAGACAGAGAAGAGAAGGTAGGTCTGGATATCTCAGAGCACGGCGAGAGTGCATATCCAACATTCAATGGACTTGATTCATAGGACGGCAACGTCGGACCTGATAGGTATGGAGCGATGGTAGTGTTAAGTAGATATAGGTTATGAGGTTCGGATTGCCTGTGTATTGGCATAGATAGATTTAGGAATAAGGAAGGAGAGATCTGTTATGATGATAAAGGTTGAGGCGATTGTGCGCGAGGAAGTCTTTGAGGACGTCAAGGAAGCACTGAACGCCATAGATGTAAATGGAATTACAGTATCCCAGGTCATGGGATGTGGAACACAGAGAGGATATAAGAAGCTTGTCCGTGGTACTGAGGTAGATGTTGTGATGCAGCCGAAGATCAAGTTTGAGATAGTTGTGTCATCCGAGGAATGGGAGAAGAAGACCATCGAGGCTATCCAGAAGGCGGCATATACAGGCGAGGTCGGAGACGGCAAGATATTCAGCTACGAGATCCGCACCGCAACCAAGATCCGTACAAAAGAGAGCGGATATGATGCGCTGAATTAAAAGTTTATAAATTCTTTACCAAATACTAGCCGGGAATCCTTTGACAATCAAAGGGTTCCCGTGTTATTATGTCGGAAATATCAGGGAGTAGTTCACATCGGTTATAAGATGTTGTGCGATCTCGTCATCACGTTTTCTGGCTGGGACATACCTGTGCAGGGAACCGGGACGCACGCTTTCGGAGTATATATAGTAGTGTATATAGAACTTGAAAGGAACGAGACTTTTATTGTGTGTTTATCATGCAATGAAGGTCTCGTTCCTTTGTTGTATGTAAGAGAAAAAGACGATTGCATATATTTAAAACAGACTTTTCTTTGCGTGATAGGCATACGAGATCAGCAGACATTATGTTTGATGCATAGATAATATTGGCTGATCTGGGAAATAGAAAATGGATCCCGGGCATGTGCCTAGTATCCGAAAATAAGAAGAAAAGGAGTCTGGTGTGTATGACAAAGAAGAATTTTTGGAACTGTTCCGGTGATGAATTACTGAAAGAATTCAAGACAGACAGCCGCGGACTGTCGACGGAGCGGGCAGAGAAGATCCGCAATGAGAAGGGAGAAAATGTTCTCCAGGAAGGCAAGAGAAAGAGCACATTACAGGTGTTCCTCAGTCAGTTTTGCGACCTGCTGGTGATCATACTGATCATAGCAGCGGTCATTTCTATGTTTTCTGACAATATCGAGAGTACCATAGTAATCTTGGCGGTACTCGTCATGAACGCTGTGCTGGGAACGGTGCAGCATGTGAAAGCTGAGCGTTCGCTTGATAGTCTGAAGCAGCTTTCATCCCCAAATGCAAAAGTTATGAGAGACGGAGTGAAGCAGGAGCTTCCATCCCGCGAGATAGTTCCGGGCGATATCGTTCTGCTTGAAGCGGGCGATATGATAGTTGCCGATGGAAGGATACTCAGGAATTTCTCACTCCAGGTAAATGAGAGTTCACTCACAGGAGAATCGACAAATGTCGAAAAGAGTGATGCAGTCATAGAAGGATCTGTTCCCCTTGCTGACAGGACAAATATGGTGTATTCGGGAAGCCTTGTAACCTACGGCCGTGCCGAGGTACTTGTGACCGGAACAGGAATGGACACTGAGCTCGGCAAGATCGCAGGACTTATGAATGCGGCAAAGGAGAGAAAGACTCCGCTTCAGGAAAGTCTTGACAAGTTCAGTGCAAGGCTTGCGGCATTTATCATGATTGTATGTGCACTGGTATTTGTCCTCTGCATATACAGGAAGATGGCGGTGCTTGATTCCATGATGTTCGCTGTTGCGCTGGCGGTTGCAGCCATACCGGAGGCGCTAGGTTCCATAGTTACAATAGTCCAGGCATTTGGAACACAGAAGATGGCGAAGGAGAATGCCATCATCAAGAACCTCAAGGCGGTCGAGAGCCTTGGATGTGTGTCGGTAATCTGTTCAGACAAGACCGGAACACTCACACAGAACAAGATGACCGTACAGGAGATATATATGGATGGCAGGATCTATAGGCCGGAGGAGCTTGATATAAGAGACCAGCTTCACAGATATCTTCTCTACGATTCTGTTCTGACAAATGACTCAAGTATCGTAGACGGTAAAGGAATTGGCGACCCAACGGAGTATGCCCTGCTTGAGATGTTCCGCAAAGTCCACATGATGTCAAATGTGGGAACGAAGGGGCCTGACCCCAGTGTGTGGGATCTTAGAGAAGATGTACTCAGGGACTGCATGAACAGGATGGAGGAGGTTCCATTTGACTCGGACAGAAAGCTCATGAGTACGAAATACATGCTGCACGGAGTGCCAACCATACTCACCAAGGGTGCGGTTGATGTGCTGCTTGACAGGTGCGTGAGCGTGAGATACAGCTATGGTATCAGGCCTATGACAGATAAAGAAAGGGCAAAGATCAAGGCCCAGAACAAGGCATTCTCGGAGAATGGTCTCCGTGTGCTGTCATTTGCATACAAAGAAAGTGATGAAGTCCTGGATGTGGATGCAGAGTATGGATTTACATTTCTTGGGCTTGTGTCCATGGTGGATCCGCCGCGTCCTGAGTCTGTGGCAGCGGTTGCCGATGCAAGGCGCGCGGGCATAAAGCCGGTCATGATAACCGGAGACCACAAGATCACAGCGGTTGCCATAGCAAAGCAGATCGGAATATATGAGGACGGAGACATGGCACTCACGGGCGAGGAGCTTGACGCCCTGTCCGATGAGGAGCTTGCAAGAAATATAACAAAGATATCCGTATATGCAAGGGTGTCACCTGAGAACAAGATAAGGATAGTCGATGCATGGCAGAAGAACGGCAATATAGTTGCCATGACAGGCGACGGTGTCAACGACGCTCCTGCACTCAAGAAGGCAGACATAGGAGTTGCAATGGGAATCACAGGCACGGAAGTATCCAAAGACGCTGCGGCGATGATTCTGTCCGATGACAATTTTGCGACCATCATCAAGGCGGTGTCAAATGGACGAAATGTATATAGAAACATAAAGAATGCGATATTGTTCCTGCTTTCAGGAAACACAGCCGGAATACTAGCGGTGCTCTACACTTCAATAGCGGCACTTCCGGTTCCATTTGCTCCGGTACATCTGTTGTTCATCAACCTGCTGACAGATTCACTCCCGGCACTTGCCATAGGAATGGAGCCTGCTGATCCATCGCTCCTCTCGGAGAAGCCAAGAGATCCTAAGAAAGGGATACTGACAGCTGACTTTATGGTCAAGATGCTTTCGGAGGGACTGCTTATTGCTATAGCGACCATGACGGCGTTCCATCTTGGATTGCCGGTTAGTTCAGCGAAGGCTACGACCATGGCATTTGCAACACTGACGCTTGCCAGATTGTTCCACGGCTTCAACTGCAGAAGTGATGAGTCGATATTTGAGCTCGGCTTCAAGTCAAATAAATACAGCATATACGCATTTGCAGCAGGAGTATTACTCCTTGCGGCGGTTCTGTTCATACCGGGACTTCATGGCATGTTCAGCGTGGTAAGTCTTGCGGTAGGCGATGTGCTGAAAATAGCCGGGCTGGCATTTGCACCGACAGTAATAATACAGATCGTCAAGGTTATAAGGGGCAAAAGGAGATAGATATGCTGGAGAATATTACATTTTCGTACTTTGCAGAGCAGGTGGTGAGTCATCCGGCACTCCTGATCGCCGTTTTGCTGACACTTGGAGTTATTCTGGTAAATGGCTGGACGGATGCGCCAAATGCAATAGCGACGTGCGTGTCCACCAGATGTATAGATGTGGATAAGGCGATAATCTTGGCGGCCATCTGCAATTTCCTCGGCGTGCTTCTGATGTCACTCGTCAATTCAAAGGTTGCCATGACGATCAAGAACATGGTGAATTTCGGCGGCGACACAGACTCGGCTATGATCGCACTGTGCGCTGCAATGACAGCCATCGTCATATGGGCGGTGGGAGCCTGGGCATTTGGCATACCCACAAGTGAGAGCCACGCACTGATAGCGGGACTTACAGGAGCGGCCATAGCACTTCAGGGAGGACTTGACGGTGTCAATCCATCAGAGTGGATAAAGGTCATATACGGTCTGGTGCTCTCGACTGTGCTTGGTTTTGTGGTTGGATTTGTGGTGTGCAAGCTGCTCACGGTGATCTGCTACCACCTTGACAGGAGAAAGACAAATGATTTCTTCTCTAAGGCGCAGGTGGCAGGCTCAGCGGCGGTGGCGTTCATGCACGGCGCACAGGATGGCCAGAAGTTCCTCGGAGTTCTTCTGCTGGGACTCTTCCTTGTAAATGGCCAGAGCAGCGCTGAGAACGTGACGATACCGATCTGGATGATGATACTTTGTTCAGTTGTCATGGGACTTGGAACCTCCATCGGAGGAAAGAAGATCATCAAATCTGTCGGTATGGATATGGTAAAGCTTGAGAAATATCAGGGATTTGCGGCTGACCTGTCGGCGGCTCTGTGCATCCTGCTCTCTACAGTATTTGGAATACCGGTCAGTACAACCCATGTGAAGACGACAGCGATCATGGGTGTGGGAGCCGAGAAGAGAGCGTCCGCGATCAACCTCAAGGTTGTGCGTGATATGGTACTTGCCTGGGTGCTCACATTTCCGGGCTGCGGTGTCATAGGATATGGCATGGCGAAGCTGCTGATCGTGTGGCTGGGGTAGATTGTAGGTGGTTTTCAACCATCTGCAAAAAAGTGTTTTGATTATAAGGAGAAAAAACTATGAAGAAGAAAAAGGACGAGTTTTATTTCAAGAATCTGAATACATGTGTGGAGATCTCGTATCAGGCGGCGGAGTTTCTGAAGAACGTGGTCACTGATTTTTCAGTGGACATCATGAAGGAGAGACTTGACCATATGCATGAACTTGAGCAGAGGGCTGACGGAAAGAAACACAAGATGATGACAGTGCTCAGCCAGGCATTTATCACGCCTATTGAGAGGGAGGATCTGGTGGCGTTGTCAAATTATCTGGACGATATAACAGATGCTGTTGAGGATGTATTGCTGCAGATATACATGTGCAATGTGGACGACATCAGAGACGATGTGCTTCAGATGGTAGAATTGCTGCTTGAGTGTATCAAGGCCCTTCAGGATGTCATCGGAGAGCTGAAAAGGTTTAAGAGTTCAAAGACCATCGAGCAGAGCATAATCCGGGTAAATGACCTTGAGGAGCAGGGGGACAGGCTGTATGTGGAGAATATGCACAGGCTGTACGGTGAGAGTGACCTCCGGACTGTGGTGGTGTGGAGGAGCATTTATGCATGCATAGAGAATTGCATGGATGTGTGCGAGCATGCGGCGGATATTGTGAACACGGTGATCATGAAGAACTCATAGGCTGGAAACCTCATAGACTGGAGACATTCAAAGATGATCGCAGCGGGACACATTTACGAAAAAGTTTCATCTTGAACTGGAAAATTTGTTATTTTTATCAAAATTTAGAAAATCCAGGATATTTACTTGAATAAAATCTGTGTGAGAATATAATAAGCAGAGGGTTTAAGGGTGGTTTGTATATACAGAGTAAGTGTATCTGTATATCGGACCTCCTTTTTTATGAAAATAACCCGGTATGCTGAGAAACGTATGTAGTCATGCATATCCCAAATGTGCACAGTCATTCCACAGGTGCATGATATATTATAGAAAGAAGACATAAAAGATGAAATATTTAAAGCAGTTTCTGATAATTCTTGCCATATCATTTATCGGCGAGATACTTAAGTACATAGTTCCACTCTCAATCCCGGCAAGCATATACGGCATGGTCATCATGTTCATTTGCCTGCAGGCCAAGATCATCAAGCTGGATGATGTGAAGAGCGTGGGCAAATTCCTGATAGAGATCATGCCTGTCATGTTCATTCCGGCCGGCGTGGGCCTCATGTCATCCTGGGGCACGCTCAAGCCTGTGCTGCTGCCGGTCAGCATCATAACGGTGGTCGTAATCATTGCGGTCATGCTGGCGGCTGGCTGGGTGTCACAGATTATAATAAGAAGAGACAGGAAGAAGGAGACGGAAAATGAGTGATCTGTTTGAATCGTCCATATTTGCAGGAGTGACAATAAGCCTCCTTGCATATATGTTTGGAAGTGTACTTAAGAAGAAACTTAAGATAGCAATACTGAACCCGTTGCTGGTGTCCATCATAGTGACCATAGTGGTGCTTGTGGTGGCGGATGTAGATTATGATGTGTACAATGAGGGCGCAAAATATCTGAGCTGGTTTTTGACACCGGCCACGGTATGTCTTGCCATCCCGCTCTATGAACAGTGGGAGTTGCTGAAGCACAATTACAAGGCTGTGCTTGGAGGTATAGTTGCCGGAGTTATAACGAGTCTTACGACGGTTCTTGTGCTGTGCAAGGTCATGGGCCTGTCCCACAAGGACTATGTAACGCTTCTTCCAAAGTCCATCACCACTGCTATCGGAATGGGCGTGTCTGAGGAGCTCGGCGGCTATGTGACCATCACGGTTGCAGTCATAGTTGTGACAGGTGTTATCGGCAACATAATCGGAGAGATAGTGTTCAAGATATTCCGGATAGAAGAGCCTATATCCAAGGGACTTGCCCTGGGTTCATCAGCCCACGCCATCGGAACTGCAAAGGCGATGGAGATCGGTGAGGTTGAGGGTGCCATGAGCAGCCTGTCAATCGCTGTCACTGGAATACTTACAGTTATACTTGCGTCAGTGTATTCGCATTTCATGTAGAATAAGAATGATTGGGGAGAGTTACATTTTGCTTATCTCTCTGAGTTTATACGCGGCCATGAGCTGGAATCTGACCTCCGCATCGGAGAGATCATATTCCAGCTCTTCTTTTATTATCCTGAGCCTGTAATTTATCGTATTCCTGTGGCAGAACATTTTCTCGGAGATGTGCTGTACACTGCCGCTGCACTTCAGATATTCGTACAGGGTGTCCGTCAGAGCTGAGTGATGGGTTTTGTCGTACTCTATGACCGAGCCTAACTGCTCTGTGACAAATGAGTGAATGAGCCGTGCATCATCGACCTCCAGAAGGATCCGCAGGAATCCGAGGCTGTTGTAATCACAGTATATGTTGTCTGAGGTAAATTCCCTTGCGGACACTGCGCGGCGGTAACTCTGGGGAAGCTCTGTCAGGGACAGAACCGGGCTTCCGGAACCCATATGTATGCTGCGGTCCGGGAATCTTGCCTCCAGAGACTCAGCGATGTCTGTGCATTTGTCTGCGATGGATCCGGAGGAAGGGCATCTCAGGATGACTGTCGGACTGCCATCGTATACAAATGCATGGAAGACAAGATCTGTATTGTTGCAGACCTTCTGCAGGATATACATGAACTCGTCTGTTGCCTCTGTATCGATGGACAGAACGTTGTAGTAGCCATTGTTGAATCCGGAGCCTCTTATTGTGTCATTCTGCTCGTCGGTCAGGGCATTCCCCATGAGTATATTCTGAAATGCTGCCGTCATATTGCCGTCATCCCTGGAGTCTTCAAATATCCTGTTGTAGTAGTCGTGGGTTATATCGAATATCCTTGTGTCCCATGGCATGGTGAACAGCGGGAACGAATATCGGTGGCACAGCCGGACGATCTCGTCGGTTATGTCCTCCTCAAATATATATCTGCCGGTGTTCAGGATGAGTCCGCAGGTCCCTCTCTTTATGAGTTCCTTGATAAATGCCCTGAGCCAGTCCTCACGCTCGCCCGAGGTCACACCCGTTGTGATGATCAGCTCTCCTCCGTTCAGGAATGTAGATGTGGATATATCCTCTGATATGTATACCCAGCTTACGATATTCTCCATTCCCTTTCCACCGGATACCAGGTTAAGGTTATATTTACGTTTGGTATCATAGTACAGATCTCTAAGAAAAATGGCCATGTCAGTGTCCCTCCCTGTATTACACGCACATATATTATCCTCTAAAAAGCACATTATATATTATTATCACTGCGTATTAGTCTTGTGTCAATGCCGAAAATGTGCTGTGAGCACAAACACGTTCTAATATTTTGTGCCTGGCGAATATGGTATAACACCCCCGGTTGTGCGATTCTATATGCAGAAAGAGAACAAGGAGCTCGAATGACAGAAAAATGAATTCTATCTGCAATAGGGCTTCGGCAATACATTTATAAGAATCAGACCATATATAAGGAGGACAAAATTATGCTTAGAACAGATTTGCCAGAGATAATCACAGAGACACTGCCGGGACCAAAGGCAGCAGAGGTTATAAAGAGAAGAGAGAAGGCTGTGCCATCAGCCATCAGATGTGCGTATCCGGTCGTTATAGACAAGGGTGAGGGAGCCATGATACAGGATGTGGATGGCAACAAGTTCCTCGACTGGATAGGTGGTGTCGGAGTTCTGAATATCGGCTTCTCCCAGCCTGAGGTCGTTGAGGCTGTCAAGGCGCAGGCCGACAAATATTTTCACGGCATGTTCAACGTTGTAACCCATGAGGGATATGTGGCACTCGCTGAGAAGCTTGCTTCCATCGCACCGGTAAAGGGCGACGAGAAGAAGGTGTTCTTCGCAAACAGTGGAGCCGAGGCTGACGAGAATGCTGTAAAGGTTGCAAAGAGCTTTACAAAGAGACCGAATATCATCGTATTCTCCGGAGCTTTCCACGGCAGAACACATTACACAATGGCCATGACATCCAAGAAGGCCTATGCAAAGGGTATGGGTGAGCTTGCAAATGGAGTGTTCAGGGCACAGTTCCCATATTACTACAGGAATCCTGAGGGAATGCCACAGGAGGCAGCCCTTGACTATTATATGAAGTCACTGACAGATGTGTTTGAGCAGTGCGCAGCCGCAGATACCATCGCAGCGGTTGTTGTAGAGCCACTTCAGGGTGAGGGAGGATTTATACCTGCACCTATCGAGTGGGTAAAGGCTGTCAGAAAGCTTTGTGATGACAATGGAATCCTTCTTATCGCAGATGAGGTACAGAGCGGCTTCTGCAGGACAGGAAGAATATTTGCCAGCGTATATTGGCAGGAGGCAGGCGTACAGCCTGATATCATAGCTACAGCCAAGTCTATAGCAGCAGGTGTACCGCTGTCAGCCATCATCGCAAGATCAGAGATCATGGAGGCTGTCGCTCCCGGAACGATAGGCGGTACATACTGTGGAAACCCACTTGCCTGTGCTGCGGCTCTCAAGACTATCGAGATCATGGAGAGAGACAACCTTGCAGGACGTTCATGTGAGATCGGTGAGAAGGTTGTGGCAAGATACAATGAGCTCAAGGAAAAGTATGAGTGTGTTGGCGATGTCAGAGGACTCGGCGGAATGGTCGGCATAGAGTTTGTCAAGGATAAGAAGACTAAGGAGCCTGCTCCTGAGCTTACATCTGCAGTTATCACCGAGTGCTGGAAGCACGGCCTGCTGGTTGAGGGAGCAGGAACCTACAACAATGTCATAAGATTCCTTGCACCTCTTGTTATCACAGATGAGCAGCTTGCAGCCGGCCTTGATATCTTTGAGGCAGCAGTGGAGGCGGCATCTAAGTAAGCTGTTGATATCCAACTCGTATCTGATGTGTGGTTAAGGTTGAAAAAGACAGAGATATAGGACATAATATGTCGTAAGCGGGAGGATTGCTATGGATTATTTATCACATAATGTTGCTGTGAATCTGAATAGAATGAGGACCTCCAAGGGCATGAGTCTGGATGTACTGTCTGAGCAGACCGGTGTCAGCAAGAGCATGCTGGCACAGATAGAGAAGGGTACTGCGAATCCGTCTCTGGGTGTCATGGGCAAGATTGCCAGTGGCCTCAGGGTTGAATTTCATGAACTTATCGATCCACCGCCCATGGAGGCCTGCCTTGTGGATCCCGAAGAGCTTGTTCCTATAAAGGAGGCGAAGGGACAATACAAGGTGTGGACGTGCTTTCCATATGAGGACAGCCATGAGGTGGAGATATACCGTATTGATATTGAGCCGGGAGGTGCATATGTCAGCGGTTCACATGGTGAGAAGACAAGAGAATACCTGTCGGTTACAGAGGGCGTTCTGACTGTTGAGGCAGGCGATACAAAACAGAAGGTTGGCAAGAACCAGATATACAGGTTCGAGACCGACAAGGTTCATGTGTACAGCAACGATGGAAATGAAAAGGTGAGCTGTATATGTGTATTTCTGGATTACCATTAGCTCAAGGCTGTGTGCTGTAATAAGTGCAAAATAATGCACGCACAAGATAGCTGCAAAGAATTATCACTTGTTCAATATATTGCACAATATGTTCAATAAAATAATGTTCTAAAGCGATAGGTTATACAAACAAAGCTAGATAATAAGCCGATCTTAAGAAAATTAAGAAAAGGTGTTGACATGTATTATATTGAGTGGTATCTTAAACATGTCAAATATAAAGAACAAGAATTTAAGGCAAAGGAGCCTGGACGAATATTCGTCCGTTGTCTCCTTTGCCTTTTTTGATGCTTGGGGACGAAAGCTATCCGGCACCATGATTCTTCTAATTTTACGAATGTAGTGGAGGTAAGGATTATGAAATTAAAAGACACAGGATTAACATTTCAGGACATCAAGGACAAGGTAGACAAGTACATGATCGAGACATATGAGCGTTTCGATTTTCTCGCAGAGACAGCAAAGGACATGTACATATATGATGAGAACGGCAACGGATATCTTGATTTCTATGCCGGAATCGCAGTAAACAGCGCAGGTAACTGCAACGAGAAGGTTGTTGAGGCTGTCAAGGATCAGGTCGGAGACATCATGCACACATTCAACTATCCTTACACGATCCCACAGGCACTGCTTGCTGAGAAGGTTTGTACGACCATTGGAATGGACAAGATATTCTTCCAGAACTCAGGAACAGAGGCCAATGAGGCCATGATCAAGATGGCACGTAAGTATGGTATTGAGAAGTATGGTCCAAACCGTTACCATATCGTAACTGCAAAGCAGGGCTTCCACGGAAGAACATTTGGTGCCATGTCAGCAACAGGTCAGCCGGGAAATGGCTGTCAGGTAGGATTCGGCCCTATGACATACGGTTTCTCATATGCTCCATATAATGACCTTCAGGCATTCAAGGATGCATGTACAGAGAACACAATAGCGATCATGGTTGAGCCTGTACAGGGCGAGGGCGGTGTACATCCTGCAACGATGGAATTCATGAAGGGACTCAGAGAGTTCTGTGATGAGAACGACATGCTTCTCCTTATAGACGAGGTTCAGACAGGCTGGTGCAGAACAGGAAATATCATGTCATACATGAATTACGGAATCAAGCCGGATATCGTATCCATGGCAAAGGCTCTCGGCGGTGGAATGCCAATTGGAGCTATATGTGCAACCAAAGAGGTTGCAAAGGCATTCACACCTGGTTCACATGGAACAACATTTGGTGGACATCCAGTATCATGTGCAGCAGCACTTGCAGAGGTAAATGAGCTGCTTGACAGAGATCTTGCAGGAAATGCAAAGAAGATGGGAGATTACTTCGCAGCAAAGCTTGAGAAGATCCCACATGTAAAGGAAGTAAGACATCAGGGACTCCTGGTTGGTGTTGAGTTCGATGATACGATCGGCGGCGTGGATGTAAAGCATGGCTGTCTCGACAGAAAGCTTCTCATCACAGCAATCGGAGCTCATATAATCCGTATGATCCCACCACTTATCGTGAACGAGGAGCAGTGCGATAAGGCTGTTGAGATCATCACAGATGCAGTGGCAGAGTTAAGTAAATAGGGGAAGCGCGAAGCCCCTGGAAGGAGCGATGTAGATGAAACATTTTGTTGTGACCGTCGGATGTGAATACGGCAGCGGCGGAATAGAGATAGGCAAGATGATAGCGAAATCCCTCGGAGTTGAGTATTACGACAGAGACCTTATAGACAAGGTCGTTGAGGAGATAGGCGTTGACAGAGATCTTGTCAAGAAGGCAGATCAGGGTGAGACAGTCAAGTATGAATTTGACACGAGCTTTGGTCCAAGATATGCAAATCTTACAAACAGGGTTATTTATAAGCAGTTTGAGGTTATCAATAAATTTGCTGAGAATTCCTCATGCGTGATCATAGGCCGGTGCAGTAATTATATACTCAAGGACAGGGAAGACTGCCTGAACTTGTTCATATATGCACCGACAGAGAAGAGAATACAGTACGTCATGGAGAAGAAAGGACTCAAGCATGACGAGGCTGCCGAGCTGGTCAAGTACAATGACGGAATGCTCAGTTCCAGATATAACTACATGACCGGCGGAGACATGAGAGATTGCAGCATGCGAGACATGATGATAGACTCCAGTGTACTTGGTCTTGAAAAGACTGCAAAGTACATACTTCAGATGATAGATCTGAGATTTGAAGATTAGACATACTAAAAGAAATTGTGAATTAAGAGACATACGTAATTCCAACTACATCGCGAATATGGGAAATGACAATGGCGTCAGATAAACACAGGAAATGTGTTTGCTGACGTCATTTTTTAGCTATAGGGATATCTGAGACTGATGTGTTTGGAGAGGATTAGAAAGGATGATATTATGGCAGGAAAAAAATCAGAATTTGATAAAGTATTTTCTGCCTGGGACATACTGGTAATAGCCTTTGGAGCCATGATCGGCTGGGGCTGGGTAGTATCCTCGGGCGACTGGATCACGAGAGGTGGAGTAATCGGAGCGGCCATCGGATTTGCACTTGGAGGTGTGATGGTATTCTTCGTAGGACTCACATATGCAGAGCTGACAGCGGCCATGCCTCAGTGTGGTGGTGAGCATGTATTCAGCTATAAGGCAATGGGACCTATAGGTTCTTACATATGTACATGGGCTATCATACTTGGATATGTCAGTGTTGTTTGTTTTGAGGCGTGCGCGCTTCCAACTATCATCACATACATTTATCCAAAGTTCCTTCAGGGCTATCTGTATACGGTGGCAGGATTTGATATCTATGCATCATGGCTTGCAGTTGCCATACTGGTAGCACTCTTTATAACATTTATCAATATCAAGGGTGCCAAGACCGCAGCCCTGCTCCAGACGATCCTCACAGTCGTGATCGGTGGCGTAGGCATTCTCCTGATAGTTGCATCAGTTGTGACCGGAGATGCATCAAACCTTGACGGACAGATGTTCAACGGTGATTCAACAGGAGAGGTGTTCAAGACTATCCTCCGAGTTGCTGTTACCACACCATTCTTCTTCATCGGATTCGATGTAATCCCACAGGCAGCAGAGGAGATCAACGTACCACTTAAGAAGATCGGTAAGATCATGATCCTCTCAATTGTTCTTGCGGTTGCATTCTATGCGCTCATCATCATCGGCGTAGGTTATGTCATGAATTCGTCTGAGATAGCTGCATCTATGGATGGGTCAGGACTCGTAACAGCCGATGCCATGGCAAAGGCGTTCAACAGCGGCATCATGGCGAAGGTTCTCATAGTCGGCGGTATGTGTGGTATCGTGACAAGCTGGAACTCGTTCCTCATCGGAGGAAGCCGTGCAATGTACTCCATGGCTGAGTCATACATGATCCCAAAGACATTTGCAAAGCTTCACAAGAAGCATAAGACACCTGTAAATGCACTTTATCTCATTGGATTCCTCTCAGCTCTTGCTCCTCTTGCAGGCCGTAAGATGCTGGTATGGATAGTTGATGCAGGCAACTTCGGATGCTGTCTTGCATATTGCATGGTTTCACTTTCCTTCCTGATACTCAGGAAGAAAGCACCGGATATGAAGAGACCTTACAAGGTAAAACATTACAAGCTGGTTGGTGTCCTTGCGGTTCTCATGTCAGGCTTCATGGTTGTAATGTATATGATTCCGGCTTCAGGAAGTGCTCTTGTATGGCAGGAATGGGCCATGGCAGGTGGCTGGGCACTCCTCGGAGGAGTATTCTTCGTAATATGTAAGCTTAAATATAAAGAAAAGTTTGCTTCACATGTCGATGTCATCATCGATGACGAGATCGTGGAGGAGGAAGAGGACAGAGAAGAAGAGGTCAAGGCTGCTATCGATCTTGTCATGGCAGAGGAGGACGCAGACAGATTTACCCGTCCTATCGCATTCAACTACAATCTTCCTGTAAATATAGCATTTGGTACCGGAAAGGTTGCACAGACCGGTGAACTCACAAAACCATATGGTAAGAAGGCACTCATCGTCACCGGACGAAGCAGTGCGAAGAAGTCTGGTCTGTATGACAAGGTAAATGACAGTCTGAAGGCTGCGGGTCTTGAGACTGCACTATTCGACAAGGTTGCACAGAATCCGCTCACTACAACAGCAATGGAGGGCGCAGAATTTGCCAAGGCAAATGGCTGTGATGTGGTAGTTGCCATCGGTGGTGGAAGTATCATGGACTGTGCCAAGGCTATAGCGTTCCTGGCACTCAATGATGGAGACATCAACGATTACATATTCGGCAGAAAGGTCAGCGATACAGCACTTCCGCTCGTACTTATTCCTACAACCTGTGGAACAGGTTCAGAGGGAAATGGATTCGCGGTTCTCACAAATCCGGAAAATGGCGACAAGAAATCGCTCAGGTGCAATGCCATCGTGGCAAAGGTATCCATCGTGGATCCGGATTGCATGAAGACCATGCCAAAGCATGTGCTTGCAGCGGTTGGCTTCGATGCTCTGTGTCACTGCATGGAGGCATACACATCGAAGATCTCACAGCCGTTCACAGATGCACTTGCACTGTATGCGATCGATCTTATCGCCCACAATCTTGTGGATGTATATAAGGGCAGAGGAACCCAAGAGAGCTGGGAGAAGATAACACTTGCCAGCACCATAGGAGGTATGGTCATCAACACAGCCGGAGTTACACTGGCACATGGTATGGAGCATCCGGCCAGCGGACTTAAGGATATAGTTCACGGCAAGGGACTTGCGGCTCTGACACCTGTTATCATCGAGGCATCCTACAAGGGAGATCACTTCAAGTTCGCAAAGATCGCCAGAATATTTGGTGGTATCACGGCGGATGATCTGGCACCGAAGATCAGAACTCTTCTGAAGAATCTTGATCTTGATGTCAAGCTTTCAGACCTCGGCATCGAGGATAAGGATATTCCTTGGATGGCAGAGAACTGTATGAAGGTTTCAGCAGCCAGCATAGCAAATAACCCTGTGGTATTCACACAGGAGGAAATCGCTGAGATATATAAGAAGGCAATGTAGACTGAACGAGTTTAAATATTGAGGAACTGCCAGGATATGCGGGTGTGTATCCTGGCAGTTTTTGATTTGCTGGTTAATGAAACTAATTGTGTATTTCTCCTTCGATAAGTTGTATAATTTGTATATATGCGAACGGGGTGTTATCTATAATGCTGCGTTTGATATGACTAAGTAATGTGTTAAAGGTAGAGAGGAGAGATGGTTATGAGAAAACCAATTACAAGAATGCTGGCACTCGTCTTGTCGTTTGTCATGATACTGTGCAGTAATTCAGGACTAGGTGATGGCAGTATTGTACATGCGGAGACGGCGATGCAGTCGGTTTCTGTGGAGACAGCCACACCGGGGGATGGCAGAATTGATGCCAGCCAGTTTAAGGTGAGCATTGGGAATGAGTCAATTCCTTACGATGGTGAAGAGCTGAATCCGTGGCCGCGTATCAAGGATGCCTCAGGGCGGTATCTGATGGAGGATGTTGACTATACGGTATCTTATACGAACAACATTTACCCTGGAACAGCCAAAATACACATAACATATATCGGCCGTTACAAGGGAAGTGCAGAAAAGACATTTAAGATAACCCAGGCCCGTATAGACAATCTTAAATCTACATATGTAGATGAGACATCGCTTGTAATAGAATGGGACTATTTGGATGTTGTCATGGACAGATACGTGGTCATGCAATATAAAAATGGCAAATGGCAGGCGGTCCGGACTTGTATTAGTGGTGGTACTGCTATGGATTTTGCAAAACTTACCCCGAATACCGTGTATAAATATTATGTAAAGGGGCAGCGTAAGCTTGCATCAGGACGATATGTTGATGTAGCAAAGTCGTCAGTGGCAGCAGTCCGCACGAAACCATACAGTGCGGATTATACTCAGATAAGACTGAGCAGGAAAACATATGTGTATGATGGAACTGCGAAGAAACCGTCATTCAAGGTTATCGGGAATGGTGTGGTTGTAGATCCTAAGAAAGAATACACTTATTCATATGCAAATAATATTTATCCCGGAACAGCCACATTGAAGGTAAAGTATACCGGAAACAGCAGATTTAAGGGTACCAGGACGGAGAAATTCAAGATAGTGCCTGCAAAAATTTCTGAGATAAAAACTAAGAGGACGCCTAACAGCATAACGCTGACATTTCCTGCGGTTAAGGGCGCAACTGAGTACAGACTGTATGGAACGGATCACGATCTGGATTATCCTCGCAGTGAAAAATATAAGGTAGTCGGAACTAGCAAAACAACAACTATCACAATAAAAAATAGAAAGCAGGGAAGCGAATACAGATTTTACCTGAAAGCATATGCAGTTAAGAATGGCAAAGAAATAATGCTGGCAAAGTCAGATGAATTTGTGGAGAGAACAACACCTGCGAAGGTAACTGGAGCCGTCAGTGGCAGGACTGAAAAAACCGGAAATTATACAGCAGTGCGGACTGGAACAAATTACGTAGAGATAGGATGCACTCCGGTTTCAGGAGCCGATGGATATTGTGTCTACAGATATGATGCGAAAAGTAAGAAATGGATAAAGGTTCTCGTTGATGAGGGCGATAACTATGATAAAAAAACGAGAAAAGTGTATTTTATGGTTGAGAAACTGAAACCGGGTACAGGTTATATGTTCAGGATTGCGGCTTATAAGAGTAGATGGACTTCTCCGGATTTAAAGGGAATTCTGATTGGTCCTGCATCCCAGACTATAGCAGCTGCGACAGTTCCAAAGACACAGTACAAGTATACATACGTGGAGAATACACAGAATCCTTACCAGATAAAGCTGTATTACAATGTGAAACTTGGTGGCTGTTCAAAGAACAAGGGCTATTTTGTGATATTGAATAAAGTGACGACTGATTCCCAAAGCACAGTTTATAAGCCTTACAAAGTAATAAAGACTAATAAAAGCACTGTAAAGGTAGATGTTCCGATGAGAACATCTCCAAATGATCCTTTCTATCAAATTACAGTTAAATCATATATTGTATATGGAGGAAAGATTTTTGTCGGTGCAGAGAATTTCAGCAATGGTGGTAATATGAAATAATAAATCAGGGCGCAGTAGTTATGTTCATAACGCTGCGTCTTGTTTTGTATTTGCGCGGGTACTTGAAATATTTTTTATCTATGGTATCTTATGGAGATGAAACAATAAAAGGATGTAAAGAGGAAATAAATTATATGTTGAGAAAGAATCATGAACTGAGACAGACATCCGAGACATTTCTTCTTAGTGCCATACTTGCACTTTCGGGAGGATTTCAGGATGCGTATACATACAACGCCAGGGATGAGGTGTTCTCCAATGCCCAGACCGGAAACGTGGTACTTATGAGCCAGCACCTCATGATGGGAGATTTGAAGATCGCACTTAGATACCTGTTCCCAATAATTGCATTTGCGCTTGGCGTTTTGGTGGCGGAGAGGATAAGCCACAGATACAAGAATGCATCGCGCATCCACTGGAGACAGATAGTTGTGTTGTTTGAGATTGTTATACTGTTCGCTGTTGGATTCATACCCGTGAGATTCAATCTTCTGGCGACCATGCTTGTGTCATTTGCCTGTTCCATGCAGGTGCAGACCTTCCGTAAAGTGAATGGCTACGGATATGCCAGTACCATGTGTATAGGAAACTTGCGAAGCGGAACGGAGAGCCTGTCGGTATACTTAAGGGACAAAGAGCCGGGGGCACTCAGAAAGGCTATGCACTACTATGGGATCATCATCATATTCGCACTCGGCGCTGGTGCCGGCGGTGTGTGCACGCTCCACCTTGGACTCAAGTCAATCTGGATATCCAGTGCGCTGCTTATGGTTGCACATCTCATGATGTATAAGGAGAAGCGATAGCGGGCGATATAGTGGAGATGTGCAGTTTGTGAGGTGCATGCCTAAGAATGTAAAATCCGTGATGTTCGATAACGCCTTATGGCACACGCTATATTAAACGGGCTGAGAAGCCTGAGGGAGCCACCCCATGGTACTTGGTAACACCATAGGGTATACGCTTTATTAAGCAAGCTGCGAAGGTAGATGGAGCCACCTTACGAAGCTTG
>JAEDGW010000086.1 GCA_016297325.1 Coprococcus sp.
ACCACGCCCCTTGAGCTTCTGGAAAAGAGGGCAGTGCCAAGCTCTGCTTCAAGCTTGGATATTGATTTGCTGATGGCAGGCTGGCTGATGTAGAGCTGGTTTGCAGCCTTGCTTATGTTGCCGGCTTTGGCAACTGTATGAAATATAACGTAATTGTTCAGATTACCGATCATAGCATTCCTCCAGGTTATAATAGCTATTCTTTTTATATATTGTAATTATACCTAGATGAGTGATATTATCAAGAGTAAGAATTTGTATTTAGAAACAAATGATAGGAGGACTATACATATGGGTATGACCATGACTCAGAAGATTTTAGCTGCTCATGCAGGACTGCCATCAGTTGAAGCAGGACAGCTTATCGAGGCAGATTTGGATTTAGTATTAGGAAATGACGTAACAACTCCAGTCGCAATTCATGAGATGGAGAAGTTTAACAAGAAGGAAGTATTTGACAAGAAGAAGATAGCACTTGTCATGGATCACTTCACACCGAACAAGGACATCAAGAGTGCAGAGCACTGTAAGTGTGTAAGACAGTTCTCAGCGGCAAATGAGATCGAGAATTATTTCGATGTCGGAGCAATGGGTATCGAGCATGCGCTCCTTCCAGAGAAAGGACTTATCGTAGCAGGAGAGACATGTATCGGTGCAGACTCACATACATGTACATACGGAGCACTCGGAGCATTCTCAACAGGTGTCGGAAGTACAGATATGGCAGCAGGAATGGTGACAGGCAAGGCTTGGTTTAAGGTCCCATCAGCCATCAAGTTCAACATCGTTGGAGAGAAGGCAAAGTGGATCAGTGGTAAGGATGTCATCCTTCACATCATCGGTATGATCGGCGTTGACGGAGCACTTTACAAGTCTATGGAGTTCGTTGGCGAGGGTATCAAGAACCTTACTATGGACGACAGATTTACAATTGCAAACATGGCCATCGAGGCTGGTGCCAAGAACGGTATCTTCCCTGTAGATGAGCTTACAGAGGAGTACATGAAGGAGCACAGCACAAAGTCATATACAAAGTATGAGGCAGACGAGGACGCCGTATATGATGCAGAGTATACCATCGACCTGTCACAGCTTAAGCCGACAGTTGCTTTCCCACATCTCCCAGAGAACACAAAGACTATCGATGAGGTTGGCGATATCAAGATCGATCAGGTAGTCATCGGTTCATGTACAAATGGACGTATCTCAGATATGAGAATTGCGGCAGATATCATCAAGGGAAGAAAGGTTGCTGACGGTGTCAGAGTTATCGTCATCCCTGGAACACAGGATATCTACCTTCAGTGTATTGAGGAAGGTCTTATGACTATATTTGTCAAGGCTGGAGCAGTGGTTTCAACTCCTACATGCGGACCATGTCTTGGAGGACATATGGGCGTTATGGCAGCAGGAGAGAGAGCTGTATCAACAACCAACCGTAACTTCGTAGGACGTATGGGTCATGTAGACTCAGAGGTATATCTTGCCAGCCCTGCTGTCGCAGCAGCTTCAGCTATCACAGGTAAGATCAGCAGCCCGGACGAACTCGGCCTGTAATAAGGAATTCGTAGAGTATAAAGAAGTTTGTTAAGTATGCTAAAGAACCACCAAGCGTCCTGTTTGCATGATTTAGCAAACTTCTGTAGAGATAAAGGAGATAGAGTATGAAAGCACATGGAACAGTACACAAATATGGTGACAACGTAGATACAGATGTAATCATCCCTGCAAGATACCTGAATTCATCAGATCCTGCGGAGCTTGCAAAGAGCTGTATGGAGGATATAGACAAGGATTTCGTCAAGCGCGTAAAGCCTGGCGACATCATGGTGGCAAGAAAGAACTTCGGCTGTGGATCATCAAGAGAGCACGCACCTATAGCAATCAAGGCTTCAGGAATAAGCTGCGTAATCGCAGAGACATTTGCCAGAATCTTCTATAGGAATGCCATCAACATCGGACTTCCTATCATCGAGTGCCCTGAGGCAGCAGAGGCTATCCAGGCAGGAGACGATGTGGAGATCGATTTCGACAGTGGTATGATCTATGACAGAACTAGAGGAACAGAGTTCAAGGGACAGGCATTCCCTCCGTTCATGCAGGAGATCATCAAGAGTGAGGGACTCATCAACTATATTAATAGCAAGAATTAATGACAAAGGGTTACATTTAGAAAGAAGGAATAAGAAAATGCAGTGTAATTTAGCCGTAATAAAAGGCGACGGTATCGGCCCTGAGGTAGTCACAGAGGCTATGAAGGTCCTCGATACAGTAGGTAAAAAGTTTGGACATACATTTGATTATGAGCAGATACTCATGGGTGGATGTTCCATAGATGCAACAGGTGTACCACTCACGGACGAGGCGGTGGCAGTTGCAAAGTCAAAGGATGCTGTTCTCCTCGGCTCGATCGGAGGAAATACATCCACATCACCATGGTATAAGCTTCCTCCAAATCTCCGCCCGGAGGCAGGACTTCTGAAGATCAGAAAGGAGCTTGGCCTCTTCGCAAACCTTCGTCCTGCAAATCTCTATGATGAGCTGAAGGAGGCTTGCCCTCTTAAGGCAGAGATCGCAGAGCGCGGATTTGACATGATGATGATGAGAGAGCTCACCGGTGGTCTCTACTTCGGCGAGAGACACACAGAGGAGGTTGACGGAGTTATGACAGCCGTTGATACCCTCACATACAATGAGAACGAGATCAGAAGAATAGCCATCAAGGCATTTGACATAGCTATGAAGAGAAGAAAGAAAGTCACATCCGTAGACAAGGCAAATGTACTTGATTCTTCAAGACTTTGGAGAAAGGTCGTTGAGGAAGTGGCAAAGGATTATCCTGAGGTTGAGCTTGAGCACATGCTCGTAGACAACTGTGCAATGCAGCTTGTAAAGGATCCTGCTCAGTTTGATGTGGTCCTCACAGAGAACATGTTCGGCGATATCCTCTCAGACGAGGCATCGATGATCTCAGGTTCTATAGGAATGCTTTCATCGGCATCACTTAACGAGACAAAGTTTGGTATGTATGAGCCATCAGGCGGATCAGCACCTGACATAGCAGGTCAGAACAAGGCAAATCCTATTGCGACAATTTTGTCAGCGGCAATGATGCTCAGATACACATTTGACCTTGACAAAGAGGCAGATGCGGTTGAGAACGCTGTAAAGCAGGTTCTCAAGGACGGATACAGAACAATAGATATCCACTCAGACGGAACACAGCTTGTAAGCTGTTCCGAGATGGGTGATCTTATCTGCGAGAGAATATAGAAATAACCATTATTGGAGGAGAATAAGATGAAGAGTGATAATGTAAGGGTTGGAATGCAGCAGGCGCCACACAGATCTCTGTTCAACGCACTGGGCATGACAAAGGAAGAGATGGAGAGACCATTAGTAGGTATCGTATGTTCATACAATGAGATAGTTCCAGGCCACATGAACCTGGATAAGATAGCACAGGCAGTAAAGATGGGAGTTGCCATGGCAGGTGGTACACCTGTTATGTTCCCGGCTATCGCTGTGTGTGATGGTATAGCAATGGGACACATCGGAATGAAGTATTCACTGGTTACAAGAGATCTGATCGCAGACTCAACAGAGGCTATGGCTATAGCTCATCAGTTTGACGCACTGGTTATGATCCCTAACTGTGACAAGAACGTTCCTGGACTTCTCATGGCAGCAGCCAGAGTAAATGTTCCAACAGTATTTGTATCTGGCGGTCCTATGCTTGCCGGACACGTAAAGGGAAATAAGACAAGTCTTTCAAGCATGTTCGAGGCTGTCGGTTCATACGCAGCTGGAACCATGACAGAGGATGACGTATATGAGTATGAGTGCAAGACATGTCCTACATGCGGATCATGTTCAGGTATGTACACAGCAAATTCTATGAACTGTCTGACAGAGGCTCTTGGAATGGGACTTCCAGGAAATGGAACTATTCCAGCCGTTTATTCAGAGAGACTTAAGCTTGCAAAGCATGCAGGTATGGCAGTTATGGATATGTACAGAAAGGGCATCAAGCCTAGAGACATCATCACAAAGGAGTCCATCATCAACGCTCTTACAGTTGATATGGCACTTGGATGTTCAACCAACTCCATGCTCCACCTTCCAGCCATCGCACATGAGATCGGCTTCGACTTCGATATCTCATTTGCAAATGAGATCAGCGCAAAGACACCTAACCTGTGTCACCTTGCTCCTGCAGGCCACACATACATGGAGGATCTCAATGAGGCCGGTGGTGTGTATGCGGTTATCAAGCAGCTTGCAGATGCAGGACTCATCAACAAGGACTGCATGACAGTTACAGGTAAGACAATAGGTGAGGCTGTTGCAGGCAGTGTCAACAAGAATCCAGAGGTCATCAGACCTATGGACAATCCATATTCAGTTACAGGTGGTCTGGCTGTATTAAAGGGTAACCTTGCACCGGACGGCTCTGTAGTAAAGCGTTCAGCAGTTGTACCTGAGATGCTGGCTCACAAGGGCCCTGCAAGGGTATTTGACTGTGAGGAGGACGCAATCGCAGCTATCAAGGGCGGCAAGATCGTAGAGGGTGACGTGGTAGTCATCAGATACGAGGGACCAAAGGGCGGCCCTGGTATGAGAGAGATGCTCAATCCTACATCAGCAATCGCAGGTATGGGACTTGGTTCATCAGTTGCCCTTATCACAGACGGAAGATTCTCAGGAGCAAGCCGTGGAGCATCCATCGGACATGTATCACCTGAGGCTGCAGTGGGCGGACCTATCGCACTTGTTGAGGAAGGCGATATGATCGAGATCGATATCAACAACCTCAGCATCAAGCTCGATGTCTCAGACGAGGAGCTCGCAAAGAGAAAGGCTGCATGGACACCAAGAGAGCCAAGGGTTACAACAGGCTACCTTGCAAGATACGCAGCTATGGTTACATCGGGCAACAGAGGCGCTGTGCTTGAGGTGCCAAAGAATAACTAAAAAATGATAAGAGCCCAAGGGGGTTCGGCAATATACAATTTAAGGGAGGTGATACCCTGTCTATATTTTGAATAGCAGGGTATTGCCATAGTAGAAAAGGAGAAAGTAAGATGTCAAAGATATCAGGTTCTGAAATTGTTATAGAGTGCCTTAAAGAACAGGGCGTTGACACCGTGTTCGGTTATCCAGGAGGAACTATCCTCAACGTATACGATGCCCTCTACAAGCACCAGGATGAGATCAACCATGTGCTCACATCACATGAGCAGGGCGCTGCCCATGCGGCAGATGGATACGCCAGAGCTACAGGCAAGGTCGGAGTATGTATGGCCACATCAGGTCCGGGTGCCACTAACCTTGTAACAGGTATAGCAACTGCATACATGGATTCTATTCCTGTTGTAGCTATAACAGCAAACGTAGGCGTAAATATGCTCGGTAAGGACAGCTTTCAGGAGGTAGACATTGCAGGAGTTGTTATGCCTATCACCAAGCACAGCTTCATCGTGAAGCACATAGATGATCTTGCACCGACCATCAGACGTGCATTCAAGATCGCAAAGAGCGGAAGACCTGGCCCAGTGCTTGTGGATATAACAAAGGATGTAACCGCAGCGGAGACAGAGTATATACCAGAGACACCGGAAGTCATCGAGAGAAAGACAGACACAATCCGCGAGGAGGATGTGAACAAGGTTCTTGAGATGATCAAGGTTTCAAGAAGACCATTTATCATGGCGGGCGGCGGATGCATCATCTCTGACGCGTCAGCAGAGCTTGCAGAATTTGCAGATAAAGTGGATGCACCTGTGTGCGATACACTTATGGGTAAAGGTGCATTTGATGGAAGAAGCGAGAGATATACAGGCATGATCGGTATGCACGGAACCAAGGTGTCAAACCTCGGAGTGTCAAGGGCAGACCTTGTGATCGTTGTTGGTGCCAGATTCTCAGACCGAGTTATCGGAAACGCATCTAAGTTTGCGCCAAATGCAAAGATCATACATATAGATATAGATGCTGCTGAGATAGACAAGAACATCCCTACAAATGCCAGCATAGTTGGCGATGCAAAGGAGGTTCTGAAGATTCTCAACAGCAAGCTTGCAGCACAGTCAAACAAGACATGGATGTCTGAGATTGAAGATCTCAAGAAGCAGAATCCTGACGTGTACAGCTTTGACACACTGAACGGACCTGCAGCTATCAAGAAGATCTACGAGCTTACAGAGGGTGATGCGATCATCACAACAGATGTCGGACAGCATCAGATGTGGGCAGCTCAGAACTATACATTCAAGGAGCCTAGGACATTTCTGTCATCAGGCGGACTTGGAACCATGGGTTACGGTGTTGGCGCTGCTATCGGTGCAAAGTATGGCAGACCTGACAAGGCAGTTATCAACATAGCCGGGGACGGATGTTTCAGAATGAATCTGAACGAGATAGCAACAGCGGCAAGATACAACGTGCCTATCATCCAGGTAGTTTTGAACAACCATGTACTTGGAATGGTAAGACAGTGGCAGACACTGTTCTATGACCACAGATATTCCAACACCGTGCTTGACGATTCGGTAGATTTCGTCAAGGTAGCAGAGGGACTTGGTGCCATGGGAATCAGAGCCAACACACTTGATGAGTTTGAGGCAGCAATGAAGACAGCCCTGACAGCAGGCAGACCTGTGGTAATAGATGTAACAATAGCGGGAGACGACAAGGTATGGCCAATGGTAGCTCCGGGAGCAGCCATCGACACCTGTTTCTCAGAGGACGATATGTAATATATACGCCGACACAAGATGAAAAGGCACCATATTTGTGTGCATACATACATAAATATGGTGTCTTTATATATAATCCCCACTTGCCGACAAGTGAAAAGAGTGCTATAGTACAGGGATATAAGCGATAATGAAGTTAAATTGCTTGATAATATAAGATTTTAGTAAGAATAACTTGCTAATCGCAAGCGGGATATACCAAAAGAACAAAGATAAGTCAGAATTTTCATATAAATGGGAACGAAGGACATTTTTGTTAATAGATTATCTCGCACACATTTAATTAAGTCACAATCAGATAATTTTGATAGAAAGAATAAATTGCTTGTGATTGGCTGTATATGCCATTCGAAGGACATTCTACTCCGCCGGTCCTTAGGTGGTGCGTAAGCAGCACCTTAGTACCGCTGCAGGAGTAGACGAGCGGGAGCGCTCCGAAGAATGTCATATACAGCCAATCACAAGTGCATTCAGCTTAAAGCAAAATTATCGTCACAAAATCAAAGAAGGAGAGATAACAAAAATGGCAAGAGTGTACAACTTTTCAGCAGGCCCTTCAGTTCTTCCTGAGGTGGTGTTAAAAGAGGCAGCAGAAGAAATGCTTGATTATAAGGGAACAGGCATGAGCGTAATGGAGATGAGCCACAGGTCCAAAGCCTTCGACAATATCATCAAAGAGGCAGAGAAGGATCTCAGAGATCTCATGAATATACCTGACAACTACAAGGTGCTTTTCCTTCAGGGAGGAGCTTCTCAGCAGTTCGCAGCAATTCCAATGAATCTCATGAAGAATGGTGTAGCTGATTACATCATTACAGGTCAGTGGGCAAAGAAAGCATACGAAGAAGCAAAGAAATATGGAAAGGCAGTTGCAGTTGCATCATCAGCAGACAAGACTTTCTCATATATCCCAGACTGTTCAGATCTTCCAATCGATGACGATGCTGATTATGTTTACATTTGTCATAACAATACTATATATGGAACAACATACCACACACTTCCTAACACAAAGGGCAAGATACTCGTTGCAGATATGTCATCAGACATTCTCTCACAGCCTGTAAATGTTGAGGATTATGGTATGATCTACTTTGGTGTACAGAAGAACGTTGGTCCTGCTGGTGTTGTAGTGGCTATCATCCGTGAGGATCTCATCAGAGATGACGTTATGCCATTTACACCAACCATGCTCAAGTACAAGACCCAGGCAGATGCAGACTCACTCTACAACACACCTCCATGCTACGGTATCTATATCTGTGGCAAGGTATTCAAGTGGGTTAAGGAGATGGGCGGCCTTGAGGCTATGAAGGCTCACAACGAGAAGAAGGCTAAGATTCTTTATGATTTCCTCGACAGTTCAGAGCTCTTCAAGGGAACTGTAGTAAAGGAAGACCGTTCACTCATGAACGTACCATTTGTAACAGGAGACGCAGATCTTGATGCCAAGTTCGTCAAGGAGGCTACAGAGGCAGGATTTGTCAACCTCAAGGGCCACAGAACAGTAGGTGGTATGAGAGCATCTATCTACAACGCAATGCCGATCGAGGGCGTTGAGAAGCTTGTAGAGTTCATGAAGAAGTTCGAGGCAGAGAACAAGTAATATTAAGTATTACATAGTAGAAGACGATATAGATAGTGGCGGGTGATCGTAAAGTTTGCAGTATGTGATCATACAATTACCTGTGTCACAGAAAAGGGAGAAAAAGACATGTCAGTAAAGATTAATTGCTTAAATCCTATCGCAGCATGCGGTATGGAACTTTTACCTGATACATATGAAGTAACAGACAATTTCGCAGATGCAGATGCAGTTCTTGTCAGAAGTGCATCAATGCATGATCTTGAGCTGTCAGACAACCTTCTGGCAGTAGCCCGTGCAGGTGCGGGTGTCAACAACATTCCACTTGATAAGTGCGCTGAGAAGGGTATCGTAGTATTCAACACACCGGGAGCAAATGCAAACGGTGTTAAGGAGCTTGTAGTAGCAGCGCTTCTCATGGCTTCAAGAGACCTTGTTGGCGGTTACAATTGGGTTAAGGACAATGCCGCTGAGGCGGATATCGCCAAGATGGTGGAGAAGCAGAAGAAGAACTACGCAGGCAATGAGATCCTCGGCAAGAAGCTCGGTGTAATCGGACTTGGCGCCATCGGAGCAAAAGTTGCAAATGTTGCACTTAAGCTCGGTATGCAGGTATACGGATATGATCCATATGTGTCAGTAGATGCAGCATGGGGACTTTCAAAGGATGTAAAGCACATCACAAATGTAGAGGATATCTACAGAGATTGTGATTATATAACAGTTCATGTTCCTGCACTTGACAGCACAAAGGGCATGATCAATGCAGATGCATTTGCAATGATGAAGGATGGCGTTAAGATCCTCAACTTCGCAAGAGACGTTTTGGTCAACGATGAGGATATGAAGGCGGCACTCGACTCGGGCAAGGTTGCAAAGTATATGACAGACTTCCCTAACCCGGCCATAGCAGGTTACAAGAACGTTGTAGCATTCCCACATCTTGGAGCTTCAACAGCAGAGTCAGAGGACAATTGTGCAGTTATGGCTTGTAAGGAGATCAAGTCATATATCAACGATGGAAACATCAAGAATTCTGTAAATTATCCAAATGTCAACATGGGACAGTGCAGTGATGTAGCCAGAGTTACAATCTGCCACAAGAACATTCCTAACATGCTCACCCAGTTCACAGGAGTATTCTCCAAGAAGGGTGGCAACGTATCAGGAATGATCAGCAAGGCAAAGGGCGATTATGCATACTCAATCCTTGATATTGGTGTAGAGCCAACAGCAGACGACATCGCAGAACTCTCAGCAATCGAGGGAGTAGTAAAGGTAAGAGTCATAAAATAATTAAAAATATAAAATTCAGTAGTTCGCGAATATCGAGCTGATTACTATATTTTTAAGAACAGATGAAAGAACGCTGTTCATTTATCGTCATATAAAAACAGATAGGAGAGAAGAAAAATGAGTGACAAGTTAAAGGTAGGTATCCTTGGCGCAACAGGTATGGTAGGTCAGAGATTTATCTCACTTCTTGAGAACCATCCTTGGTTTGAGGTTGTTACAGTTGCAGCCAGCCCAAGAAGCGCAGGAAAGACATATGAAGAGGCAGTAGGTGACAGATGGAAGATGGATACACCGATGCCTGAGGCAGTTAAGAAGCTTGTAGTATACAATGTCAATGAGGTGGAGAAGGTCGCTTCTACAGTTGATTTCGTATTCTCAGCAGTAGATATGACAAAGGATGAGATCAAGGCTATAGAGGAGGCTTATGCCAAGACAGAGACTCCTGTAGTTTCAAACAACTCAGCTCACAGATGGACTCCTGATGTTCCTATGATGGTTCCAGAGATCAATGCAGATCATGCAGAGGTTATAGAGTTCCAGAAGAAGAGACTTGGAACAGAGAGAGGATTTGTTGCAGTTAAGCCTAACTGTTCAATCCAGAGCTACGCACCTGTACTCACAGCATGGATGCCATTTGAGCCATACGAGGTAATCGTAAGCACTTATCAGGCAATTTCAGGAGCAGGCAAGACATTCAAGGACTGGCCTGAGATGCTTGGCAATATCATTCCATATATCGGCGGTGAGGAAGAGAAGTCAGAGAAGGAGCCACTCAGAATCTGGGGTAAGGTAGACAAGGAGAATGGTGTAATCGTACCTGCAGAGGGAATCACCATCACAAGCCAGTGTATCAGAGTTCCGGTTCTCAACGGACATACAGCAACTGTATTTGTAAAGTTCAGAAAGAACCCTACAAAGGAGCAGCTCATCGAGGCTATGACAAGCTTCAAGGGCGCACCTCAGGAACTGAACCTTCCAAGTGCACCAAAGCAGTTCATCCAGTACCTTGAGGAGGACAACAGGCCACAGGTATCTCTGGATGTTGACTTTGAGAACGGTATGGGTATAAGCGTTGGACGTCTCCGTGAGGATTCAGTATATGACTGGAAGTTCGTTGGCCTTTCACACAATACTGTAAGAGGTGCTGCAGGTGGTGCGGTTCTCTGTGCAGAGCTTCTGAAGGCTAAGGGATATAT
>JAEDGW010000087.1 GCA_016297325.1 Coprococcus sp.
AGTGGAGAAGATAACACTTCCAGATAATATAAAAACTATAGGAAACTCTGCATTTGGGAACTGTTCTGAACTGAGGGAAGTGGACCTTAACAAGGTTGAGACTATAGAACGTTCTGCATTCGAGGATGATACAGCCATAGAGAGCATAGTTCTTCCAGAGACACTAAAGAATGTTGGAAGTAATGTATTTAGTGGATGCACAGCACTTACGGATATCACTGTGAGTGCGGATTTAGAGTCAGGTGCGGAGCATATGTTTGCGGGAGCACCGGCAAAAAATATAACATTTGAAAGTGCGTGTACAAAGGTTCCAGGTGAAATGTTCTATTATACGGGAGTGGAGAAGATAACACTTCCAGATAATATAAAAACTATAGGAAACTCTGCATTTAGGCAATGTTCTGAGCTGAAGGAAGTGGATCTTAACAAGGTTGAGACTATAGGAAATTATGCATTTGAAGAGGATCCAGCGCTCACCAGGATCGTATTTCCAAAGTCACTTAAGAAGATTGGAAGCGATATATTCTGGAGAACAGAGGGAATAGAATACGTTGAGATATACAGTGAGAATCTGAATGCAAATAGCGGCAGCCCGGTGTTCGGATTTTCAAAAAATATTAAGATGGTGACAATAGGCGAAGGTGTTGAATCGCTGCCTAAAGGCCTGTTCATCAAGTCAAATGTGAAGACTGTATGCGTAAATGCTGACAATATGACATTTGACAGTTGTGCATTTTCTGAATGTGATGAGCTGGGGGATGTAATATTTGCCGGAAGACATTATACATTTGCAGATGAAAATGTGTTCTTCTCATCCCCGGGAGTTGTACTGAATGCCGGTGCTCATTCTTCGGTCATACCTTATGCGGTGGATAATAATATAAAGTATAAGCTTACGTCGGAGGATCTGACGGACAGCTATCTGAATTTCGATAAGACGAAGCTTACTATAAGTTCTTACTCCAAGCTGGCAAATTACACGGAATTCCAGATAGATTATGCCTTCAAGGATGCAGGGACTGATCTGGGCAATGCAGTGGTAAAGTTTAGGATGGGTGACGGAGTGAAGCTGCTGGAGGCAGATGCCGTGATGGCTGATGGAATAGCAGTCCAGGGTTACACGCTGAAGGATGGAATACTGACTATACCGGTTACGAAGACCGCAAGTACCATAAAAGTCAGAGTAAATACTGCCGAGCAGCTTGGAAGCGTATCCATGTATGCGCAGATATCATCTGACACACTTCCTTATGATGAGATGATCGGAGTCCTTATGACCGGGTCTGAACCTGTCACTGTGGCAGTTGATCCTAAGACATCCAAGAAGACAGTGTCAGTCAAGGGAACTGCACCAAAGGATCAGACAGTCGATATATATGTAAATGGCGAGCAGGTGAAGTCTGGTATAAAAGCAAATAAGCTTGGCTGTTACAACACGGAGATAGAGCTTGACAATCCTACGTCAGGGGCAAAATACAAGATAACCGCAAAAATCACTTTAAATGGTGAGATGTATGAGAGCAGCACAACGGTTCAGTATGACGAGAACGCTGCCGAGCTCACAAGATTTGATTACTACTACTACACGATCCATAAGGGAGTAAGAAAGATAGATCTTCTGACTTGCAATGACAATGCGATCATCTATTCCGCTCCATCATTCGGATACCAGTTTGCAGTAAACTTTGACAACAGGAACGGCATAGATGAAGTATACGTAGTCAGCACCAAGAATGATGAGGTGAAGTATGTCAAGCTGGACTGGGATGAGGCTCAGGGCTGCTACTATTCTGATAAGTACTTTGACGATGATAGGAGTTATGTGCCTGGGGCGTTGACGGTGTTCTATACCAATAAGGTGGAGGAATTACCAAGAAATCTCAGTGAAGATGAGGCTGTATCAAAAGCAGAGAAGCTAATGCCTACGGAGGATGAACTGCCAGACGTTTTAAACAATGCTACATATGAAATTGTGGCAAATGATGACGAACGATTCGAGATGAATATAAAGACAGATAACGGCGAGACAATGACTATCACTGTCGAGAGTGTATCTATCGAAAACGTGAGTGATGAAGAAATCCAGAAAATCAAGGATAGTATACTAAATCGTAATATTGACGATGCAGTTGTTGCAGGGGATAGCTGGAGTTTTGCTGATGTCATCATTGAGAATGGAACGGAAATTGCAGAAGGTATATATACACTTGAAACTTATGACAATGGAGAGGTTGTACAGTATCTGTATGATTTACACAATGAAAAAATTGAGAAGTTTAAAGCTAAGGGTGTATGCAATGCTTTGGGAGTTTCCGATGATATGTATACATTTTCAAAGAATCTGAATGAAGGAAACTATGACGAACTGCTCAAGTTTGCAATTGAGAAAAAAACGCCATTGGGTAATGCTGAGGTTGAATCATTATGGTCGGTTGGTGGTTTATATGCCGACCAGCTTAAAGAGTTTACCAGCATTTATTATTCTGATATGACACCTTCTCAAAAAGAGGCAGCGTATGCAAGGATGGATAAAGAGTTTACCCAGCGCATGTTCGAGATAGGTGTATCATATGCCGCTACATATGCAAAGAAATTCGGAATTCAAATGGTTAAGGGAGGAAATCTGTGGGGACTTGCTGTATTTGGTGCTGCAGTTGTTATTTCCGATTATGTTAAGTGGAGAAATGATAAAGATCAGGATGGTGGTTCAGGTGGAACCGGTGGCTTAGGCGGTGGAAAAGATTTTGGCACTTACCTCGATGAAAAGCTCAAAAACCTCAAGCACCTCATAGACCCAAGCGGTCTGGTATACGAGGGCGTCACGACAAACTACCTTGACGGCGTGACAGCAACACTGTATTACCAGGATCAGGATGGCAATGCGGTGCCATGGGATGCAGAAAACTATGAACAGATCAATCCGATCATAACGGATATAGACGGATCGTATGCCTGGGATGTGCCGGAGGGCAAGTGGCAGGTCAAGTTCGAGAAGGAAGGCTATCAGACCGCATACTCAGAGTGGATGGATGTTCCTCCTGAGAGAACCGATGTAAATGTACCTATGATCGCAAATACCGCTCCTGAGGTTGGCAATCTGATCATGGAGCAGATGAAGATCAAGATGACATTTACACAGTATATGGATCCTGATACTGTAAAGAACATTGTGCTGATGTCTGGGGATGAAAGTAAGATAGATTACGAGCTTCAGTATTCACAGGATGAGACGGATAAGGACGGCAAGGTGTATGCCAAGGCATTTATATGCAATCTGAAGAATTACAAGGCCAAGAAGGGTGAGACGATTACAGTCTCTGTTCCAGCGACGGTTAAGAACTATAGCGGCAAAGCATTTGTGGCTGCAAATCTGACGATAAAGGCAGACAATCCAGCTTCCATCAGAACAACCGACAAGGTAAACATTGCTGTAAATGATACAGTAAAGGTTCCTGTGGCAATAGATAATTACACAGGAAAAGAGACATTTGCCGTGACAAATTCCAATGATTATGCAGTGAGCGTAAAACAGTCAGATGTAAATGTGACTGATAAGACAGCAGCACTGGAGCTTGAGATAACGGGTATAATGAAGGGAAAAAGCGATGTGATGCTGACTCTTGACAACGGAACAGATCCGGTTGTCATAGCTGTCACAGTTGATGAGAAGTCTGACGATAAGATCGATATTCCTTCATATGTTGAGCCTGAGTGGGATGACGACGCAGATGACACTGAGTGCAGTCATGCATACAAGGTGGCTTCGATTAAGAAGGCCACATTCACGGCATCAGGCTACATATTAAGCAAATGCAGCAAGTGCACAGAGACAAAGAAGGTGGTTCTTAGAAGCCCTGCAAAGCCAAAGCTTGGCAAAACTGCATTTGTCTATAACGGCAAAGCACAGAAGCCTGCTGTTAAGGTTACTAAGGTTACAGGAAAGACGATAGAGGCAAAGTATTACAAGCTGACGTATTCCAAGGATGTGACAAATGTGGGCAAGAAATGGGTTAAGATTACATTCAAGTCTGACTGCCCATACTACTCCGGTTCATATCTGCTTTATTATACAGTCATTCCTAAGAATACATCTGCATTTCTTGTAAGCGGTGCAAAGAAGTCTGTAAATGCGAGATGGATGGCTCAGAAGGCCCAGACAACGGGATATGAGATACAGTTTTCGACAGCTCCAACCTTTAAGTATATTCATACTATTAAGGTGAGCAGCAATAAGCAGACGACAACAGTCATAAAGAATCTCAAGTCCAAGCGCACATACTATGTGAGAATGAGAACATACAAGGCTGTGGGCAAAGTGAGATATTACAGCTCATGGACACATACAAGAAAGGTTACAACAAAATAAAATATGCCAGAACAATGTGTCTGGTTTGGCGAAAATGGCCGGTGGGTGTCAATATGTACATCCACCGGCCATTTTGTACATATCCATTTTATTTGATTTTTTGTGTGCTATTATGGCGAAGAAGAGATCAGTTAGATCAGAAAATTGATTTGAACATCTGCTCTTTCCAAGGATGATTTGAAGGGAGATTATGTTCAGTATTAAGGGAGGTTGTTTTATGAGAGAAAAGAGGAAAAGTGTGATGAGACGGATAAGCTTTGCATTAAGTTTATGTGTGATGGCTGTTATGGTCTGTCTGGTTACGAAGGTTTCAGCAAGGGCTGAGGAAGTTAAAGAGTTTGAATGCGGACCGGATGCTGTGGGATATCTGGATGAGTCAGGAACCTTGACGATCACAGGAACCGGTGATATGTACACTGGAGTAAAAAATGGAGCTTCGAGTGACCGCTGGGAAGGTTGTCATAATCGAATTTATAAAGTCATAATAGAGGACGGAATTACATCTATTGGCGCCTATGATTTCAAATTATGCAGGTACATCATTTCTGTGCAGATAGGTAAAGGTGTAAAGACAATAGGCGAAGAGGCGTTTTATAATTGTAAAAGTCTTACAAGTATTGATATTCCGGCAAATGTTGAAAGAATAGAAAAGGCTGCATTTAGCAATTCCGGGTTGACCAGTGTGAAATTACACGAAGGCCTTGAATATATAGGTGAGGATGCTTTTCGTGCCACAGATCTTAAAAGTGTTGTGATCCCCAAAAATACAAAAGTTGTAGGATGGGGGGCTTTTGGAGCAGTTTTCGGTATTAAGGCTACTATATCAAAAGGGGTAGGCGTTATACAACAGTATGCGTTTGATCGCGCCAAGGTGAGATTTGAGGACGATAATGTTATGATAGTTGCATCAGCTTTTTCTGAGGGCACTTCATATACGGCCTCTTATAATTCAACCGCATATCAGCAATACCTTAGCTGCAGAAATAAAAATGGCGTAAGATGCAAATGTACATTTACTGCATTGCCAATAAAACTTACATACAATGCTATGGGTGGCAGATCATCGATCAAAACCAAGAGCGTCTCACCACTTACCCAGTATGGCACGCTTCCAACAGCTACAAGAACTGGCTATAGATTCCTTGGCTGGTACACTGCAAAAACTGGTGGTGTAAAAGTCACTTCTAATTCACGAATAGGGAAAAAGGATTGTACACTGTATGCCCGCTGGGCGAAGATCAAGACTCCGCAGGTCACATCTGTCAAAGTGAGCAGCACTTCAAAAAATATATTTACCACATCATATAGCATGGTTTCAGGAGCGTCTGGATATCAGATCAGATACTCGACAAAGAGCAACATGGCTGGTGCAAAGTATGTATCCACAAAGAGCCTTAAGAAGAGTATCAGATATTCAAAGTCAAATACAAGGCTTTACGTTCAGGTCAGGGCTTATAAGAGAGACTCTGCGAACAAGGGTGTGTATGGAAGCTGGAGCAGGCTGGCTGCAGTCAGAGTAAAATAGAATATACGACAACGGATATGACAGCCGCCAGGTGTATGTGAAAGTACATCTGGCGGTTTTTACGTCTGGAAACAGCCCAACGGTGCCTGACTCCATTGTTCAAACTATAGGTATAAAACCATTGCAAATACGAAAATTCGGGAGTACAATAGTCGGACGTATCAAAAATAGAAATTTGTGGAATATTAGACATATGCGGGCTGGTGTTCCGGAGATATTAAGAGGTAATGATTATGGGAAGTGCTACTATGGGCTTTGTAAAAAATAATAAGAAGGTGACCTGGAAGGAATTTGCCAGAATGCTGGCGGTTCTTGCCGTGCCAATTGCGCTGCAAAATCTTTTGACTACTACGGCGAGTATGGTGGATACTATCATGATAGGAAGCGAGGGCGAGATTGCGGTTGCGGCGGTTGGTGTGTGTGCACAGATAGGCTCATTTCTGTTTTCTACATATTGGGGATTTGTAGGCTGCTCATTGCTTTTTATGTCGCAGTATTGGGGGGCACAGGATTCCGATGGCATGAACAAAGCATTTGGCCTGGCAATTATAAGTGCAGGAGTGTTAGGCATAATATTTGCAGCTGTGACGATTGCTGTACCAGGATGGATACTAGGTATATATACAGACAAGCAAGCGATCATAGACCTTGCAAAACCGTACATGAGGATAGTAGGCTGGTCATATCCATTACAGGTATTTTCCGCAATCATCACAGCATTGCTCAAGTCGACGGAGAGAGTAAAGGTGCCGCTTATCTGTTCTGTAATATCTTTGATTCTCAACTTCTGCATCAACTTTGTGCTCATCTATGGACGCTTTGGTGCACCTAAGATGGGAGTTGCCGGTGCTGCCATAGGTACACTGGTGTCAGGTATCGTGAATATAGCACTGCTCATTCTCTATCTTGCAAAGAGCAGTCATGAGATAAAATTCAGTGCAAAAAAGGCATTTGATATAGACAAAGGATTTGTGAAGTCATACGCTTCCAAGGCATTTCCTATAGTCTGCAATGAGATACTGTATGGAGTCGGACAGATGATAATCAATGTGGTCATGGGGCATCAGAGCGACTCTGCCATCGCGGCTATGGCGGCGTTTCGTGTATGTGAGGGCTTCGTGTACGCATTCTTTGGTGGCCTGGCAAATGCTTCTAGTGTTGCAGTTGGAAATGAGGTCGGAGCAGGAAATCTTGACAGAGGTCTTTCATATGCAAAGAGGGCGGCACTTGTATGTCCTGCTATTACATTTACCATAGTGCTCATCATGGCGTTGCTGCACAATCCGCTGTTTTCACTATTTGGACTTGGGGCAGAGGCTATGGTGTACACAAAGTATATGCTTCTCATATATCTGTTCTTTGGCGCAGTCAGAACTTGCTGCTATATACAAAATGAGTGTTTCCGCGCTGGAGGAGAGGCGGTTGTCGGAACGGTCATGGAGATCGGCGGACTGATGTTTTTTTCCGTACCTGCAACGTGGGTAGCCGGAATGGTGCTGAAACTTCCATTCCTTGCGGTGTTCTCATTTGTATATACGGATGAACTGCTGAGATTCGTCATACTTACTCCGTATCTGCTTAAAGGCAGATGGATCAAGCCGATGACGGGACCTGGACGTGCTGCGCTTGACGATTTCAGGGGAAGGATGAAGAGGAAGAAGCAAAAAAGGGCCTGACTCCATCAAAAATTAAAGAATTTTAACTGTGTTAAGTTTATAAGCTGTGGTATGGTAAAACAGAGTAATTGAAAGATGAAATGGAGAACAAAATATGCTGCAAATAAAAAATCTCACCAAGAGATACGGGGATAAACTGGCGGTGGACGATCTGAGTCTGCACATTATGCCAGGGGAGATATATGGTTTCATAGGACACAACGGGGCAGGAAAGACTACGACCATAAAGGCGTGCACCGGAATACTGAAGTTTGAGGAGGGGGATATCCTTATTGATGGGGTATCCATAAAAGAAAATCCTTTAGAGTGCAAGAGAAATATTGCGTACATACCGGACAACCCAGATCTCTATGATTTTATGACGGGAATGGGATATCTGAATTTTATAGCTGATATATTTGCCGTGCCGGAAGAGGTTAGGAATGAGCTCATTGACAAATACGCAGATGCGTTTGAGATAAAAGATAATCTAGGACAGCTCATATCTGAGTATTCCCATGGAATGAAGCAGAAACTTGCGATCATATCGGCTTGGATACATGAGCCGAAACTGATAATCATGGATGAGCCATTTGTGGGACTGGATCCTAAGGCTTCCCACATACTCAAGCAGATGATGAGAAAGATGTGTGATGAGGGAGGTGCGATATTCTTCTCCACACATGTTCTTGAAGTGGCTGAGAAGCTGTGTGATAAAGTGGCGATCATCAAGGGCGGACACCTTGTGAAAGCCGGCATAATGGAGCAGGTGAAGGGTGACGAGTCACTGGAATCTGTGTTCCTCGAGCTGGAGGGCGAGTCATGATAAAGATATTGATGAGAAAACAGCTTAAGATGCTGTTCAGTGGATTTTTCATCGACCGCAAGACCGGGAAATCCAGATCAAAGAAAGCTGCAGTGCTTGGGATTGCTGCATATGTCCTGCTGCTTATCGGATGCATGGGAGCCATGTTTGGAAGTGTGGCATATTCCATGTGCGCACCGTTGTGTGCGGTGGGGATGGACTGGATGTACATGTCGATGGTCGCGCTTCTGACACTTGCTATTGGAATATTTGGCAGTGTGTTCAATACATTTGCAAGTCTGTATCAGGCAAAGGACAATGATCTGATGCTGTCGCTTCCGATACCGGTCAGGGCGATACTTTTTTCCAGGATATCAGGTGTATACATTATGGGTGTGATGTTCGCAGTCACGGCCATGGTTCCCGGAATAATAGTGTATGGCGTTGTCGTCCATCCGGGTGTCTGGGCTCTGGTGTCAGCTTCTATCGTGCTGGTGCTTCTGACATTTGTCATACTGGTGCTCTCATGCATACTTGGCTGGGTAGTGGGCAAGATAGGCAATAAGACAAGAAATAAGAGCTTCGTGACAGTTGTGTTGTCGCTGGCATTTCTGGTGTTATACTATGGCGTGTACATGAATGCAAATAAGATGCTGTCAAGCATCCTTGCAAATACTGAGATGTACAGCTCAAAGATAAAGGGAATGGCTTATCCGCTCTATGCGATAGGCAGTGCCGCCGTCGGCAATGTGGGTCATCTTGTTCTTGTGGCAGCAGGAACTGCGGTGATAACCCTGGCAGTGTGGCTGGTACTTGAGCGCACTTTTATCGGAATCGTCACGACGAAGACCGGGCATACCAAAAGGAAAACGGTGGCAAAGCGTGGCAGAGCACAGAGCGGCGAGATGGCCCTGCTCGAAAGAGAGTTCAAAAAGCTTGCGTCGTCAGCCGTCTACATGCTCAACTGTTCACTCGGAACACTGCTTATGCTTGTTCTGGCAGTGGTATGTATTGTAAAAGGGCCGTTCATCATTGATACGATCTCCAAAGTTCCGGGATTGCCGGAGGGGGTACTTGTATTTGGCGCCTGTGTGGCTGTGTGTGCAGCGGCATCCATGAACGATCTGACAGCACCGTCCATATCACTTGAGGGCAAGACCCTGTGGATATTGAGATCGCTTCCTGTCACACCGTGGCAGATACTCCGTGCGAAGATAAGGATGCATGTGATCCTGACAATGATCCCGGCGGCCATCTTAGATATAGTAATGATAGTTATTGTGAAGCCAGCATTTGCAGATGGTTTGATGATGCTTTTGATACCGTGTCTGTACGTGTGCCTGACAGCCTATATAGGCCTTGTGGTCAATCTCAAGATGCCAAAGCTTGACTGGACATCGGAGACTGCGGTTGTGAAGCAGAGCATGGGAATTCTGGTTGCGCTCTTATCCAATTTTGTGTATATTATTGTACTTGTGGCAGGGTATATGCTGATTGGAAGCATGACCGGATTGACACCGTATCTTATAATATGTGTGGTGGTGACAGCGCTAGCAGCCGCCTGCCTCAGAGTGTGGCTTAAGAGACGCGGCGTGAAGATACTGGAAGTGCTTTCTTAAAAACAAATAGATCAGAGGTAATTGACAAATGACTGACACGCAGAAAGATAGACATGACATGGAAAATTCTGGACAGAATGATCTGGATATGGTCAGACAGCAGAAAGCTGAACTGGACAGAGAGAATAAAAAAGAAGAGAAAAAAGAGGCAAAAAGGGCAAAAAAACTGCATTACAGGGAATTAAATGAGCCTCCAAAACTCACAGTGCTTGAGGAAGTTGGAAATGCAGTGACACATGGAATAGGTGCCGGACTTGCCATCGCAGGCTTTATCCTGCTTCTGCTTAAGTCAGATACGGGACTCAAGGTGATGGCATCGTGCTTTTACGGCATATCACTCATACTCATGTTTCTTATGAGCTGCCTGTATCATTCATACAAATCTGGGCTTACGGTGAAGCGTATATGGAGAAGGTTTGATTATTCTTCGATATACCTTCTGATAGGCGGAACATTTGCGCCGCTGTATCTTGTGTACTGGGGCAATACCTTGGGGATTGTGCTTTTCTGTGTGCAGTGGGCGCTCATTATAGCGGGGATATCCATCATATGTGTATTCGGACCGGGACGATTCAGGCCGATACACTACACACTGTATTTCGTTATCGGATGGAGCGCAATCATGTTCATTCCTGGCTGGTTCAGAAATGACAAACCGCTTCTCGAAATGATCGTGGGCGGCGGTGTCATTTACACGCTTGGCATGATCCCATTTGTGAAGGACACCAAGGGAGCGCACTTTATCTGGCACATATTTGTGATGCTGGGGGCGGCGCTGCATTGGTTTGGGATGTACCT
>JAEDGW010000088.1 GCA_016297325.1 Coprococcus sp.
ACCCTCTGCTTGTAAGGCAGATGCTCTCCCAGCTGAGCTAAGATCCCATATTACTTCGTGCCATCGCTGACACCTTTGTCAGTATACTCAAGTGACCATGGTTTGTCAACAACTTTTTTTAAATTTTTTATTTTATTTGAAAATGACATTCCATGGCCACGATCGTCACTGCTTTATCACCTATCTCCTCCAAACAGATATATGAGGAGATTTATTATAAACAGAATGATGACAACAGGGATAACGATATACCACATGATCTTAAATCCAAGCACAAGCGCTCCGGCTATTATACCTATAACAAGAGCAAGCACAAGTATGGCTATTACTGCCAGAAGTATCTTGCCGAGTGTAGAACCAAAATCAAGTCTGCCATACGCAAAGCTTGTATGGTCATCCTCGTCAACCTTTACATGCCATCCCTTTTTAGCACTGCCACTTCCCGATGATACATACTCATCATATCTGTTGCTTCCCTCATCGTAATATCTTCCACTGGCACCTTTGCCCTCAGTGTCGATGATCGTCTTGGCTATCAGTCTCGCCGAGCCAAGAGAAGCACATATCTCCTCCTCTGTCTTGCCGAGATCTTTCTGCTGTCTGAAATAATTCTCGTAATACTCAACAGTCTCATTGAACGTCTGAGATGAAACATTCCCCTTGAGGGCTTCCATCAGCTCATTCATAAATTCTCTTTTCTTCATAATCTGCCTCCGCATAAAAGTGTCATGATCATTCTAACGCAAATTGAGATATACCACTATGACCTTGTATTCTCCCAAATCCTCTACGACATAATTTATTGAACTAATATTGCCATAATTATACAAAAAAGACAAGTCAAATGTTGATTCATCTGTCCGGACCGCAGCTTCTATCAATTTGCGGTTTCCAATCTGTATGCCTATCCTGTCCTCGTACTCCTCCATTGAATCGTACAAGAAAAAGCTCTTTTTATAATAGTTATAAGTATCCGAGCTGCACTCCCTGTAAAACTGCCTCTCCCAGTCATGGGTTGACTCCAGCAGCTTGTCGCTGACATTCACATACGTATGCTTTATATAATCTCCCATGTCAGGAAGGGAATCATCCCAGGTGAGATCGATATTGTACCACTCACCGCCTATCTCGACCTGATTCCAGGCGTGGAGTCCCTCATCTGTACTTCCGACAACTATATCACATTTTACCCCGAGACACGACATGATAAGAAATAATGCCTCAGCATAACCATCGCATACACTCTCCCCAAGCACAAGTGCGCCATATGCTGTGTATGCGTCATCCTCATTATCAGGATACCCATACACACAATTTCCGATAATATAATCATGAACCGCCAGTTCCTTATCGTAATCACTCATATCATCAGAGATATTACCACTTATAAACCCGGCAACAGCACTATATATCTGCTCTGCCCTGCTATTCTCCTTCGGTATCGGAGTTCCATATATATACTTTCTCGCCGCATAATAATTATCAGACAATTCGTAATTTAGCTGTATCGCAAGATACTCCCCCGACTCTATGATGATCCGGTATGTGTCGACGCTTCCATATGCAGAATCAATATATTTATTTATATTGTGCACGTCTGACTTTTTTACATCCCTCACATAATAAATACCTGTATCTGCACCGCTCTCCATATCAGCCACAACAGCCGAGCGAAACTCCACAAGGCCGTCCAGCATATCATCACTCTTTATAACGTTAAAAAAGAGCCATCTGAACCCGACCAGAAGTATGGAAAGCGCCCCCACTATAACTATAAACAACAGAATTCTTTTGCGATATCCCACTGATTCCTCCAATATTTATTCAAAACAAAACTTCCCATATATTCTATCATCTGAAAATAACCGCCGCAAGCCCGTCATTTGATCAAGTCCTGGTCAACTTCAAGTACACTAATTGATATGGGATGATCAGTTTATAAGGGCAAATAAATCTCTTAAATGTTGATAATGCACTTTTTATGTTGTAAAATAGACACATTGTCTGAGCATGACATATCTCAGACATTTATAAACCACAAACAATTACAAAAAGAAAAGAGGAACAGATTTATGGCTCAGCTTTGGGGAGGACGTTTCACCAAGGAAACAGACAAGTTAGTATATAATTTCAACGCATCAATTTCATTCGATCAGAAGTTCTACAGACAGGACATAAGAGGAAGTATTGCACACGTAACAATGCTCGCCGCTTCAGGCATCCTTACAGATGATGAGCGCAATCAGATAATCGATGGACTCAACGGAATACTTAAAGACGTAGAAAATGGAAACCTTGAGATCACATCTGAGTACGAGGATATCCACAGTTTCGTTGAGGCAAACCTCATAGACAGAATTGGTGATGTAGGCAAGAAGCTTCACACCGGAAGAAGCAGAAATGATCAGGTTGCACTTGACATGAAGCTTTACGTAAGAGATGAGATAGTCGAGCTGAAGGAACTTATCTTCAAGCTTTTAAACGAGCTCCACTCACTCATGAAGGCTCATATAGACACATATATGCCTGGATTTACACATCTGCAGAAGGCGCAGCCTATAACACTTGCACATCACTTTGGAGCTTATATGGAGATGTTCAAGCGCGATTATGACAGAATGAACGATATATATGACAGAATGAACTACTGCCCTCTCGGATCAGGAGCACTCGCAGGAACAACCTACCCTCTTGACCGTGAACTCACAGCAAGTCTTCTTGATTTCTACGGCCCAACACTCAACAGCATGGATTCCGTAGCAGACAGAGATTACTGCATAGAGCTGCTCTCAGCCATGGCAACCATCATGATGCACCTCTCAAGATTTTCCGAGGAGATCATCATCTGGAACTCAAATGAATACCAGTTCGTTGAGCTGGATGACTCATACAGCACAGGAAGCTCGATCATGCCACAGAAGAAGAACCCTGATATATCAGAGCTTGTAAGAGGAAAGACAGGAAGAGTCTACGGCGCTCTCACCTCTCTTCTCACTACCATGAAGGGAATCCCTCTCGCATACAACAAGGATATGCAGGAGGACAAGGAACTCACATTTGACGCGATCGACACAGTAAAGGGATGCCTTGCACTCTTCACAGGAATGATCTCAACCATGACAGTGAACAAACCTCGCATGGAGGCATCAGCAAAGAACGGCTTCACCAACGCAACAGATGCTGCTGACTACCTCGTAAACCACGGAGTACCTTTCCGTGATGCCCATGGCATAGTCGGACAGCTCGTACTCAAGTGCATCGCTGACAACATTTCTCTCGATCAGCTCAGTCTTGATGAGTACAAGGCCATATGTCCTGTATTTGAAGAGGATATATACAAGGCCATCAGCATGGAGGAATGTGTACAGAAGCGTAACACCATCGGTGCACCTGGTCACGCTGCTATGCAGAAGGTTATAGATGCAAACGAAAAGTTTCTTGAATGGGCTGCAAAAGATACAGTAAAGCACACTAAGGAGTGATAGACAATGAATAAGACCACAAAGGCCAAATACGATATGGCCGAGAAGATGCTCAAGGTAAATATCTCCCTCGAAGAAGTTGCTCTGATGACCGAACTTCCGATGGAGACACTCAAACAGATAGAAAAGGATATTCAGAAAGACGGACTTGTCACAAGGCATGACTTAAAAGATGTCGATCTGGACTCAGGCTATCTGATATAGGAATTATAAAATCCCCGCACCATACTGATATGGAAGCGGGGATTTTGTAACATACAGAAAATTCTGCTTCCTGCTACCTGTCATCAAGATATCTACGCAGGCTTTTGATGGCATTCTTTTCAAGACGGCTTACCTGTGCCTGGGATATGCTTATCTCCTCTGCCACCTCCGTCTGAGTCTTACCCTCAAAGAACCTGAGTTTTATAATATTCTTCTCTCTGTCTCCGAGTCTGGCCATCGCCTCTCTCAGATCAAGATTTTCAACCCACATCTCCTCTTTGTTCTTGCGATCCTTTATCTGATCCATGATGTACAGAGTATCTCCGCCCTCCTGATAGACGGGCTCATAAAGTGAAAGAGGCGCCGATATTGCGTCAAGTGACATGACAATATCCTCCTTCGGGATGCTGATCTCCTGTGCTATCTCCTCAATGGTTGGCTCCTTGTCCTTGGTCTTCTGAAGATTCTCCTTGGCATATATCGCCTTGTAGGCTATATCCCTGAGAGATCTTGAAACCCTTATGGCATTGTTGTCCCTCAGATATCTTCTGCACTCACCAATTATCATAGGAACAGCATACGTCGAGAATTTGACATTGAGAGTTCTGTCAAAATTATCAAGAGCCTTTATCAGGCCTATACATCCGACCTGGAACAGATCGTCCGGGTTCTCATTTGAGCTTCCAAATCTCTGTATCACGCTGAGAACAAGCCTCAGATTGCCCTCGATGAACTCCTTCCTCGCCTGTGTATCTCCAAGCTCTATCCTGTCAAACAGAGCGTTCTTCTCATCTTCTGTAAGGTTTGGCAGTTTTGCTGTATTAACACCACATATTACAACTCTGTTAAGTGCCATAGTGCTCCAACCTCCACAGTGTTATCTCTATAACACTATGATGCACACATATATGGTGTTTTATTCACGGCATCAATGCATAAAAAAGCTGCGGCTAATACACGATCAGCCGCAGCTTTTTTATAAATCCGCAATTCAATAAATTGTATTAATTCTTTCTGAATTCCTCGAGTTCAAGACCTTCGTTGTGCTGAAGAACCTGATCGATAACCCACTCATTTGCAAACAGGAGAAGCGGATTGCCCTTCATATCTTTCACCTTCTTGACATCACTCACACGCTTGAGCTTTGTGACATCAATTGTTGGATCCTTGACCCATCTGATGTAGTTATATGGAATAGGCTCAAGTCTTATCTCGCAGCCGTATTCATTCTCCAGTCTGTACTTGAGAACGTCGAACTGAAGCACGCCGACAACGCCCACTATGATCTCAGAAAGCCCCGCCGTATATTCCTGGAATATCTGTATAGCACCCTCCTGTGCGATCTGGGTAACGCCCTTTACAAACTGTTTACGCTTCATACTGTTGAGCTGCACAACCCTGCAGAAATGCTCCGGAGCAAATGTAGGAATACCCTCGTACTCGAACTTCTTTCCACCTGTTGTGAGTGTGTCGCCTATAGAGAACAGATCCGGGTCAAATACTCCTATAACGTCTCCGGCATACGCCTCCTCAACTATCTTTCTATCTTGTGCCATGAGCTGCTGTGGCTGTGAAAGCTTGATTTTTCTCTTGCTTGGAACGTGATACACTTCCATTCCCGCTTCGAATTTACCTGAGCAGATCCTCATGAAAGCAATCCTGTCTCTGTGCGCCTTGTTCATATTCGCCTGTATCTTGAATACAAATGCGGAGAATGACTCTGACGCAGGATCGATTACACCCTCAGATGAATTACGTCCAAGAGGAGGTGTGGTCATCTTGAGGAAGTAGTTCAGGAACTGCTCTATACCAAATGTATTGAGTGCTGAACCGAAAAATACAGGTGAGAGTTCTCCGGCTCTGACCTTCTCTATATCCATCTCATCTGTCGCACCGTCTATAAGCTCTATCTCTTCCTTGAACTGATCGTACAGATATGGTCCAACAAGCTCTTTGAGTTCATCATCATCAATGTGATAGTCTGTCTCTGCGGCCTTCTTCGCGCCACCTGTGGATATCGCCTGGAATGTGGAGACTATCTGTGTCTTCCTGTCGTATACACCCTTAAACTCCTTACCTGAGCCAATAGGCCAGTTGACAGGACATGTCTTGATGCCGAGCACAGTCTCTATATCATCAAGAAGCTCAAATGTATCTCTGGCATCTCTGTCCATCTTGTTTATGAATGTAAATATAGGGATGTGTCTCATAACGCAGACCTTGAAAAGTTTTATGGTCTGAGCCTCAACACCCTTTGACGCATCTATGACCATGACCGCTGAATCGGCAGCCATAAGTGTTCTGTACGTATCCTCCGAGAAATCCTGATGTCCCGGGGTATCAAGGATATTTATACAATATCCATCATAATTGAACTGCAATACAGATGAAGTAACCGAGATACCTCTCTCCTTCTCTATATCCATCCAGTCTGACACTGCATATTTTGAATTGGCTTTTCCCTTGACTGAACCTGCAGTGTTGATGGCGCCTCCAAAAAGGAGGAACTTCTCGGTAAGAGTTGTCTTACCTGCATCAGGATGTGATATGATAGCAAATGTCCTTCTTCTGTTGATCTCTTCTCTTAAATTGTCATCCATTATATCTTCCTCATATTACTATATTATTTTTAATTCAAATGAATTAATTATTCTACTTATTATTTACAGCATCTGCGCTGTTCATGTCGCCTTTATTCTTCATGACATCCCTGTTCTTCTGCGCCCAGAGCATAAGCGACTGGATATTTACCGACATTTTCTCGAGCTCCTCAAGAACAGCGTCAAATGTGGCGGCCTCAGTATCGTCGACTATACCGTCGGCAGTAATCTCTATAAGCTGCTCAGATATATCTTCCATCTTCTTGGATGAACCAAGGAACTGAAGTATAAGTCTGTCAAGGCTGTCTGCATTTATAGGGCGGACAGTCTCCTTGCCTATCGGGCAGTCGCCGGAACAATATCCATTGCAGAGCTCTGGTATGTCATATGCCTTTGACATGGCTAACACTTCCTCTGGATAAGGAACCACCGTTCCAAGCTCTATCCTTGAAAGTCTTGTCCTGTCTATATTCAAAACCTCAGCACTCTTCTCCCTGCTTGTAAAACTGTCATTGGTCTTAGACGCATTGTAACGTGCAACATAATATTTATTATTAAGTGCCTTTGTTGCTTTTTTACTCATTTTTTTCTCCTTGTGTGAAAGATCATAATTACCTAATTAAACATAATAACATAGAAGCATCATTTGGTGAAGCAAAATATATCCTTTGACGACAGATAACACACATTGCAAACCGCATTTACCGGTATGCAGACCGCCGCCACGCTTTTATCCGCTCTTTTGAAATCAAACTCCCCATCCTCATCATTATCACACATCTTTCTATCACCGTACAGATTCCATATATCATACCCGATACTTTTCATGTAATCACTCTCCATCACATGCTTCTGGGTATCGTCATTCATCAGTATCCCTGTCCCGGTAAGCTTTACATATGCCTCTCTCCTGGTCCACACCGACACAGCATAAAGGTCCCGCTCTCTATCTGATAGATCATCCGAATTGCACATCTCTATATCTGAGGGCGAAAAAAGCCTGTTCACCACACTTGCCGGAAATCTCCTCACACATTCTATATCTATGCCACATGGCGCATCACCGGCTATCACAGCGACAAAACCAGAAGTGTGGCTTATAGAAAAATGCACGTCCGCATTTCCCGAAATATGAGGTTTGCCTCCCTTATCACAGGTATAAGACACAGCACTTTCTTCTATCCCAAATCGCTTATCAAGTGCGTAGGCAAGAAGCATCCCCGCAGCAAGACTTGTCCTCTTATCCTCAATACGCGCAAGCCGGTTTACTTTGCTCCGTCTATGCTCAGACACCATGTTCACGCAGGTATCAAACACTGCCGCATATGAAAAAATACCTGTATCCATTATATAAGCATCAAAAACAGCCATAACAACTCCTAATAACCCCTCCTATAGAGACATAAAATTGGCGGATACTCACAGTCTATTCTGTGGATATCCGCCACAATATACTTAATTGAATTCTATATAACTACAAAGTCAGGGAAACTCTTCATATCCTTGTTCATCTCATCTATATGAAGTCCCTTGTAATCATATACCGCGTTATATGCCATCTGCATCTCCACAGCACATTTCATCATGGAGATCGGAACACCGACAAAGAAATCATCGATGGAAATCTCGATCTCACCAGGGTTAAGTGTTATGGAATCCTCTTTCTCATTGTAAGGACTCGCCATCAGTATGGCCTTAACTGCCTTGCTGAAATACGGCATCACGTTAGGTACAGATATATACTTCTTTGCCAGAAGCTTCTCTTTGTAATCATCTCTCAGAACGCACAGTGGCTGTTCCTCCGCTATATCACTTACGAATGCCTTTGCTGCCTCCTCCATGATAGCAGTTCTTCTGTCATTTATCGGAGATCCAAACATGACATTGAGATCCTGTTCTGTGAGTTTCTTGTCCGCAAATGCAACTGTGAACATCTTCTCAGGTCCATATGCACCAACTCCGGAGAAAAGTTCACGGTAGAGTTTCTCCATCTCATCCTTGACAGGAACTACACGTCCGTTGTCGATGTTCGACTCATTGTCAAGCATGAATTTGATAATACCGGATCTCATCTCTTCTATCCTTCTGGAAGTGACATAATCCGTAGGAAGAAACTCATGTCTCTTTGCCTTTTTAAGAATATTGATAACAGTCTGGCTTCCCTGAAGTGACAGATCCTCTATAGAACTCTTCAGGTCTTCACCGAACTGTGAATATATCTCGTCAAGTCTCTCAGCTCTCTGCTGGAGCCATCTGAGTGTATCCCCAAACAGATCCTGTGCATCAAGTTCATCTATGAGCTTCGTTCTCTCCGCAGCCAGAGCCTCTTTTATACACGCATCATAGTATCCGCTCTCCGTCTCTCTCTTTGCAGAAGGGAATGTGAAGAATCTCTTTGCAACGATGGCTTTGATGGAGTCTATGATTCTGGTATATTCTCCAGATGGAGTGTAATCCTTCATCATCTTCTCAAGCTTCTTAACCTCGGCTATCATGCCCTTTGTGGAATCCGTGACTCCGGCACTAGGGGCGCCTATTATATCTATGGCACCGTATGGGCCAAATTCTTTCATATATTTGCTGATGACCTCATCAAGTGATCCCCAGAGCTTGTTCTTGAGGGATTTGATGATGACTGGAAGCTCTTTCTCAAAGCTCTCCATCTTCTTTGCAAATGCTTCCCTCACGCCATCAGTATTCTTCTTTATCATCTTGTATGTCGGTTTTGTGATCTGTCCATACTGTATAAGACCGTTGACACCAAGTTTGATATCAACTCCCGGCTCTTCCTGAAGAAATTCCGCAAGCTCAGAGAGAACAGCCTTTATATCAGCCTCCGCATTCCCCTCTTTGAATGGGGAACGGTAAAGCCCCTTGTACGCCTGTGAGAACAGATCATTCTCACACATATTCTCTATCTCTCTGATAGGAATGTGGTAATCGGCTTCACTTACGACTTTATAGTAACAGTTTGAATTCTTTATCAGATCATCATCATGTTCCATCTTCCAGCTTGTGATGGAGTAGCCCTCATTCTCAAAAAACATATCCCTGAGAAGCTTGCGGTCATTGTCAACATCATTGTTGCCAACGTATTTGTTGCTGGCAAGTCTGTATAAAAAGCTTGCCACATCCTTAAGGATAAATCCCTCCGGTATGTATCCCTGGGCATCCTTCCTGCCAGATACAAGCATACAAGCATCAAACAGGTTATCCCTGATAACCATCTTGTTGTTCTTGCTGATAAAAGTATAATTGTCGTCCTTCTCAGAAAGCTTCATATAATAATCCACTTCCTTCATGGTCGCACATCCATTGGCATTCAGACGTGATACCAGCTCCGTGTCATCATACACAGCCTTGTGGCCAAACAATACATCCGGCATGAGCAGACAGCCCCCCACCCTAAGGTTGTTCCATTTCTTTGCCCTGCCATAAGCACGTATATTGTATGCTACATCTGACAATATACCACTGCCTGTTCCACCTGAAACACCAGTCACAATGATGACATCGACAGTTCCGCTATCCGTCCTGTCGTATACATCCTGCAGTTTATCAAACAGAAGCATCCTGACATCAGTATAAGCATTGGAAAACATAAGTCTTCCTATCTGTCTGTTGCCCTTTGCTCCATCTCTTCCTATAGTCACTGCCGGGAATTCCGGATCCATCCAGTTTGCAAGATTCTCATGTATTGGATTCTTTGCAATTCCATTCTCAAGCACATTCTCAATATCAGGTCTATATATACTGATAACCTCAAGAGCATTAAACCCCACGCCCTCCTTGCTATCCTCTATGGTAGCTTCCATCTCTGAAATATCAGAATCAATCATAAGAAAATTGATATTGTCCTCAGGTGTTATGTTGTCTGCCAACATTCCTTTCAGAGCACATACAGCCCTGCTGCCCAATCCACCCAGTCCAATAACAAGAAGATTTCCATTGAATCTGCCATCATGACTTATTTTACCGAAAACACGGATGTCCTTTAATTTGCTAAACTCTTCTTTCTGAGTATCAATAAGTATCATAATTGCCTCTCCTTAAATATACGCGTACACAACTCCCCCATAAACAGATTCCCTGTACATAAGAATCCACGCTTTCAATGTAACACTATTTCTATTGATATTCAACAAAATATGTCAATATTTTTGTAAAGATTTACATATTTTTCACATAACAACTTGAATGGCATATCTAAAGACTATTTTTCTATAACTTTCACTTTATCCCCAACGACCGAAAAGCATCCAAAGCTCTTTAAAAAGCTTGAAAATTTACTGTAACCATATTTCTTTATGCTGAAACCAGGAATAATACTCTTCAGATCTGT
>JAEDGW010000225.1 GCA_016297325.1 Coprococcus sp.
CCGTGCAATGTATATTTTAACGGAGAGGAACTTCAGCTGGGAAGTGACGCTCAGGCTCTTGCGGCCATGAGACTTGGATTAAAGATCACCAACCATGATGGTTCCCGGACATTTGTGATGAGACTTGATGACCTGGGAAGTATCGGTACAGCAGAGGCGAAGGCTACAGTGCCGGCGGCTGGAACTGTGGTTTCGGGTATATCAGGTAGTGGCGCTGCCAGTTATGTGAGTGATCCGGCGGTAAATGTGTCGGACTACATGGCGCAGGCGGCAGGTAATGATGAATATACTGCGGGAGCAAATGAACTCTTCGGCCTTGATGCTGATGAGATTGCTTCTGTTGAATATTGGCTGTATCTTGAGGGCTGCGATGAGCAGTGTGTGAATCAGGTACAGAATATAGATTCCGACATAAGACTTGCATTTGCAGGTGTGAAGGCGGAGGTTGCGAAATAACAGATTTAGTTAGGGAAGGAGCGGCAATATGAGACGCTGGTTCAGGACATGGTTCCTGGGAGTGACCACCGTTACGGCTCTGTTAGTCCTGGTGATAGCAACATATGCCTGGTTTTCCTCCAATAAGAAGGTGGCGACCAGCACGGCGACTGCCAGAACTGGAGAAGAGACCATGGAGCTGCAGCTTAGCGAGAGCGGGGGCAGTAGTTTTAGGGACAGCAGTACGGTGCGGATAGTACAAGTGAATAATACAAATGCGGATCGCCTGCTCCCTGTATCTACATCTGATCTGGTGAGTTTCGTTGCCGCACCTGTGACAGTGTCAGGACAGGCTACGGCATTCCGGTTAGTCCAGAATGAGGAGAATTATTATCACGGCAGGATATATCTGAGAGCTGCAGGAAGTGGCTGGGATCCGGGGACAAAGCTTGATCTCTATCTCGATCAGAGTGATGGGGTTCTCGAGAATGCGGCGGATGGCATGCTGCTCAATGCATCAAGGCTTGGACTTAAGTTCAGCGCGGATGGTGTGGATACGGGATCGGTTATATTGAGACTCAGCGAGAGCGGGAATCCATCCGGTGACAGGGTGTTCAACACAGTGGTAAATGGTAAGACTCTTGGTGATGGACAGGTTCTCTCGTATGCGGGGGGCAGCGTAAATGCTGTCAGTGATCCGAGTGAGAGTGTGGATGATTACACCATTATATGGGGAGAATCTTCAGTTGATATTCCGGATACACCGCTTGTCAGCATGGAGCTGAACAAGGAGTACACATTGGACGTATATTTTTATCTTGAGGGATGCGATCCTGACTGTTCGAACTCGATAAGCTTCGATGCAGCTCAGCTTCATCTGGCATTCTATGGCATGATAAGTCAGGGGGGCAGCAGATGATGGCAGATATCAGGAATAAGAAGGATCAGGATAAAAAGATTCAGAATAAAAAGAATGTCAGACAGAGGGTGTATATATCTCTCATGCTGACACTCGTAGCGCTTGTGGCAGTTACGGCGGCCACCGTGGCGTGGTTCTCCATAGCTGACAGAACGAAGGTCAATACCATGGGTCTTGATATCGTGGCGGATGTGGAGATGAGGATGGATCTGGATGCACATGATACAATAGATCAGTACGTGAGAACGCTTTCATTTGAGAGCATTCAGAACAGGATCCAGAGGGAGAAAGGATTTTCAATGAGTGCGACACCTTTGTCTCCGGTAACTACCTCGGATTACAGCACATTCACATATGAGAATGGAAAAGTGGCAGAGGCGACTGAGGGCTCGTATCTGGAATTTACATTGCATTTTATGGCGGCGAAGGATATGATAGTCCACCTCACCAGCGCTGACAGTGACACGGGTAAGGGCGATGGCACTATGGTCAGTTCCGGTGTGGCGGCGCTTCCTCAGGCGATGAGGATATCATTTACCGCAGATGGACAGACCTGGGTATATGATCCGGGAGCGGGTGATTTTCTGAGCAGCAGCGGTGCGGTAAAAGTATTTGGACTTGCACCAGCAGAGGATATGAAGGTTGGCGACAACAATGCACTTTTCACACTCAAGGAGGGTGAGGACAAGCCTGTTGTGGTGCACATATGGCTTGAGGGTACAGATCCTCAGTGCACGGATGAGCTCAAGAAAGCTGACTACAGCATAAGACTCAGATTTACAGGAACAGACATGAACGGCAAGTCATTTACAGAGTAGGAGGCGCGCTTATGAGCGAAGCGAATAACTCTCATGTGGGCCGACGACATGC
>JAEDGW010000226.1 GCA_016297325.1 Coprococcus sp.
CTTTTCCCGTCAGCTCCTGAGTTTTCCTGCACATAGCCTCAGACGCATCCAGAGATACGACATCATATCCCTTGTCCAGAAAATATTTGCTGTCACGGCCACTGCCGCAGCCAAGATCAAGAATCCTGCTGCCCGGCTTGAGATGTTCCTCAAATCGCTTGTAAATGTCCGACATGTCAGCATTTCTGGTGACATCGGAATATCTGTCAGCATATTTGTTGTAGTATTCTATTGTTCTGTTTGTATTTTTATCATTCATTAAAATCTGACCTCTTCCGGTTCATTGGTGGTGAGGGTTCGAATCCCCCTCCACCTTCATATGTATCTACAGATTATTTGCCTTCCGCAGCAGCTTCTCAAATGACTCCGCAAATCTCTGGTCATCCTCTTCTGTCCTCTTCCTCGGCCCTTTGATATGATTCCTGCTTGATGCCCTTCTCGCCTTTTTATTCAAATGTCTCTCCATAAGCATCTGATCGATATTCTCATTTGTATACCATTTGCCCGATTGGTGTATCGCAAATGCACCCTTTCCCAGTGCCATCGCAGCCACGCCATAATCCTGAGTTACAACTATGTCGCCTCTATGGCAAATGCTTATCAGCTTGTAGTCCACCGCATCCGCTCCGGCACCGACCACGATAACCTCACTGTAATCAGATGTGAGGACATGGTTCGTATCGCATAGAAGCGTTACTGGGATGTTGTATTTTATTGCTATGTCTTCAACTATATCAACCACCGGACACGCGTCAGCATCAACAAATATCTTCATTGACCTAGTCCTTTCTCGTGCTGTCTCTACAGCAACGCCTTTAATTTAGACGCTTCCTCTTCTGTAAGTGTCACACCCTTACCCATCTTCTCATGCTCCGGTGCCCACTCTCTAATATCATACTTTGGTGTGCCACCATTCCACGATATCTTATTAAGTTCCTTAGTCCATCCCTTTGCACTTTCCGATATCACTCCTATGTGCTCCACTATTTCGTATTTAAAATCTGCCATTTTTATGTATCTCCTTTATCCTTTAAAGATAAAGCCCGTCACAACTCTTTGTTTGATGTGATGGGCCGTTGTCAATCATTATATCTGTTTTTATGAGGCTTTTCAATGATACTATATCCGCAGGAATGTAGGATTGCAATTATTGGAGCGAAGAAAACAATTCTTGATCTATCATGTCCATTGACTTCATCTTTGACAACCACTCAGCCGGTATACCTTCAAGTTCATACATGATTCCCGCAAGTCCCCCGGCTACCGCTGCTGTCGTATCCGTATCGCTGCCCAGATTCACCGCCTTGAGCACACAATCCCTGTAGTTATCCGTCGTAAGCAGGCACCACATAGCCGCCACAAATGTATCAACCACATAGCCTGAAGATCCCATACCATCACTTCTCAACACATTTTCAATACCGATAGCTCCCGACAACTTTGAATTGCCCGGCACATGTCTCTTTATCGATTCTGCAAGTGACACACCATTTACAAGATCAATGGCAATCCTGACATAACACACACAGGCAAGCTTTGACAAGCTGTGTGCATGTGTTATAGCTGACACAGCTTCTATCTCCGCATCCGTTATCCCTTCAACAAATGCCAACGGAATGATCCTCATAAGTGAACCATTGCCATTGGACCACTCGTCATCACAACCTCTTCCAGATCTGATAGCCTCAGCGCACGTATTTCCACAGTCAAACACTTCTCCAAACGGTGTATATGCTCCTTCTTTTAGCCATCTGCGGAATCTGTCTCTGATATCATCCACGTCAACTCTGCCACACGCTTTGATACTGGCGCAAGTGGCAAGCGCCATACTTGTATCATCCGACCAGGTTCCCTCCGGCTGATTGTGCGTACCATAGCCTATCATATCTGTGCACTCAAATGTCCCTCTGCCCCAGAATTCGTATGGAACTCCAACAGCATCACCTACCGCCAAGCCGTAGATGGCGGCTTTTAAAGTGTTTGTCTTGTCATTCATATCGCTTTCTCCCATCATATATCATCATTGTTTTTTTGTACTTTATCACGTCAATATATCCTACAGTGGTAAGTATTGCTTCTCCTGTTTTTTAACATATCATCCAAGCGCAGTAACATTTTCAGCAGATTTCCATTTTCGACCTCCGCTGCAATATTACCATCACAAAAACGCTCACCCATTTGAATCCATGTAAGCCTTGTATTAATCTGTTTTACGGACATCTCA
>JAEDGW010000089.1 GCA_016297325.1 Coprococcus sp.
AAGTACTCAACACCACTCTCGAATATCTTCTGGTTCTGATCGCCGTATACGTTCACAGCTACAGCCTGTCCGATACGCTCTGAGTGACCCATCTTACCAAGTACACGTCCGTCTGGACTTGTGATACCCTCGATTGCGTAATATGAACCATTGACGTTGTAATACTCATCCATGGTTGGGTTGCCGTTCATGTCTACGTACTGTGTTGCAACCTGTCCATTTGCGAAGAGTTTCTCACACCATTCCTTGCTTGCAACGAAACGTCCCTCACCGTGTGAGATAGGAATTGTGTATACTCCGCCGAGCTCTGCCTTCTTAAGCCATGGGCTCTTGTTTGTGACAACCTTTGTGTAGACCATCTTGGACTGATGACGGCCGATGCTGTTCATTGTCAGTGTAGGTGAATCATCTGTCTGTGGTCTGATCTCGCCGTATGGAACAAGTCCGAGCTTGATGAGTGCCTGGAATCCGTTACATATACCAAGTGCAAGTCCGTCTCTCTCATTCAGGAGCTTCATAACCTCCTCTGAGATCTTCGCATTACGGAATGCAGTTGCGATGAACTTACCTGATCCGTCAGGCTCATCACCTGCTGAGAATCCACCTGGGAACATGATGATCTGTGAATCGCTTATTGCCTTAGTAAACGCATCTACAGAATCTCTGATTCCCTGTGCTGTCATATTTCTAAATACTATTGTCTGAACATCAGCTCCAGCTCTCTCAAATGCCTTTGCTGAATCATACTCACAGTTTGTACCAGGGAATACAGGTATGAATACCTTTGGCTTTGCAACCTTGTTCCTTGATGTGTAAACTGTCTTTGCATCGAAAAGTCCTGTCTTGATCTCAGTCTGAGCTACATGTGACTCTGTAGGGAATACCTTCTCAAGAGTCTTTGTCCATGCTGCAAGTGCCTCGTCCATAGTAACTGTCACATCACCGTATACAAATACAGGCTCCTTTGTGACCTTACCGATCTTCTTGACTGGAATTCCAAGCTGGTCAAGATCTGACTCCTTAACCTCAAGTATGATAGAACCATAGTTCTTGGCCACAAGATCTCTCTTGCTGACTGTATCCTCAAGCTCTACTCCAAGCTTATTACCAAATGCCATCTTGCTGACAGCCTCTATGATACCGCCAAATCCAACTGCATATGCAGACTGGATCTTGCCCTCTTTGATCTTCTTATTGAGAAGGTCATACATGTACAGAACATTCTCATATACAGGTATGTCGTTCTCGTCCTTGTCTATATCCATCTCTACGAGCACGTTGCCGGCCTTCTTGAGCTCTGGTGTAACCACATCCATGTAACTTGCCACATCAACGGCAAATGATACGAGTGTTGGAGGTACGTCTATATCGTTGAATGTACCTGACATACTGTCCTTTCCACCGATTGATGGAAGCCCGAGTCCTATCTGAACATCATATGCACCGAGAAGTGCTGCAAGTGGCTGTCCCCATCTGTATGGGTCTGTTCCAAGTCTCTTGAAATACTCCTGGAATGTAAGTCTGATCTTGCTTACATCTCCGCCTGCTGCGGCGATCTTGGCCGCTGACGTAACAACTGCATATACTGAACCATGATATGGACTCCAGCTTGAAAGGTATGGATCAAATCCGTAACTCATCATGGTGATCGTATCTGTCTTGCCCTTAAGGACTGGAAGCTTTGCGATCATTGTCTGTGTAGGTGTGAGCTGATACTTACCACCATATGGCATGGTGACTGTTCCTGCTCCGATGGAGCTGTCGAACATCTCCACAAGACCCTTCTGTGAGCATACATTAAGGTCTGAAAGTGTATCAAGCCATGCCTTCTTCACATCGGCTGGCTCCTTAACTGAATCAAAGTAATTGTCTGCCTTACTTGGAACTTCAACCTTGACCTGTGTCTCCTGATGTGCACCATTCGTATTGAGGAATGCACGTGAGATATTCACGATATCCTTGCCTCTCCACTTGAGTACAAGTCTTGGCTCCTCTGTAACTGTTGCAACAACAACTGCCTCAAGGTTCTCCTCATCTGCGTAGCCGAGCATGGTGTCCACATCCTTAGGATCGACCACGATAGCCATACGCTCCTGTGACTCTGATATTGCGAGCTCTGTACCGTCAAGTCCTGCATACTTCTTTGGCACCTTGTCAAGATCTACCACAAGACCATCTGCCAGCTCACCGATGGCAACTGACACACCGCCGGCACCAAAATCGTTACACTTCTTTATAATAGATGAAACCTCTTCTCTTCTGAAGAGTCTCTGGATCTTTCTCTCTGTAGGTGGATTACCCTTCTGGACCTCTGCACCACATGTCTCAAGTGAGTGTGATGTATGAGCCTTTGATGAACCTGTAGCACCACCGCAGCCGTCACGTCCTGTACGTCCGCCGAGGAGAATGATCACATCTCCTGGGTCAGATGTGAGACGCTTTACAGCACGTCTTGGAGCTGCACCCATAACTGCTCCGATCTCCATTCTCTTTGCCACATAATCAGGATGATATATCTCATTTACAAGACCGGTTGCAAGACCGATCTGGTTGCCGTATGAGCTGTATCCCTTTGCTGCTGTTGTGACGATCTTTCTCTGAGGAAGCTTGCCCTCCATAGTCTCCTTGAGAGACTTTGTAGGATCTGCAGCACCTGTAACTCTCATGGCCTGATATACATATCCTCTTCCTGAAAGTGGATCTCTGATCGCTCCGCCGAGACATGTAGCAGCACCACCAAATGGCTCGATCTCTGTAGGATGGTTGTGTGTCTCGTTCTTGAAGAATACAAGCCACTCTTCCTCTACTCCGTCTACAACTACAGGAACAACTATTGAACATGCGTTGATCTCATCTGATACTTCCATATCATCGAGCTTTCCTGCTGCCTTGAGCTGCTTCATACCCATAAGTGCTATATCCATGAGACATACGAACTTGTCATCTCTGTCCTTGTACATCTCCTTCATCTCTGCTCTGTATGCATCAAATGTCTTCTCAAGGAGATCCTTGTAATCTCCATCATCGAACTCTACATCTGTGAGCTCTGTTGAGAATGTTGTATGACGGCAGTGATCTGACCAGTATGTATCGAGAACTCTGATCTCGGTCATGGATGGATCTCTCTTCTCCTCACCCTTGAAGTAGTTCTGGATGTGAAGGAAATCCTTGAATGTCATGGCAAGTCCAAGTGAGTCATAAAGCTCCTTCAGATCTGCTTCTGCCATATCCTTGAATCCGTCAAATATATGAACATCGGCAGGCTCTGGGAACTCTGTAACCAGTGTCTCAGGTATCTCCATACCGCATATTCTTGAATCAACAGGGTTTACACAGTAATCCATGACAGCCTTCATCTGCTCGTCTGTCACGTCTCCTGAAAGTACATATGTTGTAGCAGTCTTGATAACAGGCTCCTCATCCTCTGCAAGAAGCTTTACACACTGCTCTGCTGAATCTGCTCTCTGATCGAACTGACCTGGAAGAGCCTCAACTGAGAATACCTTATCTGTATCTGCAAGCTTTGGCTCACCCTCATAGATCATATCTACAGGCGGCTCTGCAAATACTGTCTCAAGAGCCTTTGCATAGGTCTCGTCCGATATGTTCTCAATATCATATCTGACAAGCACTCTCACATACTCAGCCTTGATCCCCAGATAATTCTTAATCTCTTCGTGAAGTTCCTTAGCCTTGACTGCATAGTCCGGCTTTTTCTCAACATACACTCTCTTGACCTTACTCATGTCATACCTCCATAGTAAAAGCGTTTTTCATACAGGCGGAAAAATCACCAAACGGAAACTATACATCACCGAATATGTAAATTCCACCTATTTTTATCTTAATAATTTAATAATAGCATTTATCTTGATTTTTTTGTAGTGTTTTGTGTCTGATTGGTGAAATTTGTTTATTACTTACATTATTTAATATTTTTCAGTCAGCTTTTTATATTTTTTTCAAAATCTGACTAATTGTGCAGTCTGCGAATCATCTTGAATATCACCGAATTCTGATATATCATCGGAGAATTCTGACAGTAGAATATTATTCCATCTGTCGGCGCATATATGTCTGTGGTGTTCTCACCTGTCATCGGATTGATGATATTTGCTATGATATCTCCTCTAACAACCTCATCGCCCGGCTGAACAAGCTTCTTGAAAAATCCTGCTGCATGCTCTGATTTGATGCTCAACAGATCCTCCTCATCCAATATGGTGGATATATATCCAGCATGGCAGTTATACCTTATAACGCCCATACGTGTCAGAAATCTGAGAACCGATGACACTGCCTGGTTTGCACTCTCACCATTTATTGTATCCGTGACACCTGAGTACACGGAAAACGCATCCGTTCCACGCATCTGCCAATTGTAATTGAGTGTTGCTTTGTCGTAGGAACGAGGCTCCGCAGTAAGAACATACGGCATTCCAAACTGATTTGCCAGACTGTTGCTCTGTATTCCGGTCTCGATCATCCTCACATGAGGAATGAACTCACCATCCATATAAAAACTTGCAAACTGTATTCCATATGCATATCCCGTAACTTTCTCCATCACGGCAGCCGCAATACGGCTTGTTGCCTGTCCTTCAGGATTACCCGGAAACGACCTGTTTATATCGGAATTGTCAGTTATCCAATACTTCTTTCCAACATTGAAAGAACTGTAATTGAGAGACGGAATAAGCATGATCTGCTTTCCTGACACTATAGCCCCTCTGGCCTCAAGCTCACTTAACTTCTTTGCAAGAAGAGATGAGATATAGAGCTGCTGAAATTCATTTCCACGCATAGCACCTACTATACATGCGGCCTTGTCACCACTTCCATATGAAAATCCCTGTATCTCGTACTCTCCTCTGTACGCAGTATTCATGGAATATATTATCTCTTTATTCATGTCCACCTCCGAATATTCTGGCAACAAGAGATCCCTCTTCTATAACCGGATATTCCCTGAGCGAGAAAACTATACCATTTCTAGGGGATCTTATCGTCTCCTCAACTGAACCCGTGAGGACATTCACTATCCTGCCTATGATCTCACCCTGCCGTATATACTCTGAATGCTTTGCAACCGGGATAAATATGCCACTGCTCTCAGCGTTTACAAATACAACATCTTTATCCTTTGCAAACTTAGGTTTATGTGTCGTGCTGACATCCCCCTGCCAAATCCCCATCTTTTTCATCAGCGAAAAAAGTCCGTCCACTATCTGGTTTGAGTAGTCATAGTCAATCTTCAAAGCCACTCCGGACTCGACGACCATACTCTTAACTCCAAGCTCATTCATAGCATAGGCCAGACTTCCCGCCATAACTGTTGAAGAAGGATGCACCCAGACAACATCCACATTCATACAAGCGACATAAGGTGCTATCTCCCCGGCAACGTCAGCATTTACCCTGACCTGTGGTATCTCCTTGATGTAGACACTGCTTGAATGTATGTCCACACATATGTCTGCCCCCTCTATATCCTTTGTGACCTTTGCGGCAGTATACTCACCTACAGTTCCATCCTTTGATCCCGGAAACAGAGTGTTCATATCTATATCAAACACCGGCACATCTCTGTACTGTGCCTCAAGTCCCATCGGATTAATGAACGGGTAGACGTCCACTATACCTGTAAGCTTGTCAAAATCTTTCTTTACCCTTCTTATAAGTTCATAACAAATATACTGTCCGGCAACCTCATCCCCATGGATTCCAGAAACTATACACAGTCTCTTTTCATTTCCCGTGGGAAAATCCGGTGCCAGATGATTTTTCTTCACCTTCATCGCCTCACCGATCAGCATATTTGCTGAAACCACTGTCTCTATCATATCATTCCACCTTATCTGTTATGGGTATATAAAATAGTTTTTTCTCTTGTAAGTGCGAATACCTTCATACATCACACGATGACCTAAGAAAAGCAGGGTACCTGCGTATCCTGCTTTTTTCTGTACCTATATTATTATACATGATATCCTGTAGTTCTTCAAGCTAAGGTGTATCATCATCACGCTCTCTTCTTGTACTCTATTCTGAGCTTGTCTGCTATCAGTGCGATAAATTCTGAATTGGTCGGTTTTCCTTTTCCCGCATTCACTGTATATCCAAAAAGATCATTTATAGTGTCGATCTGGCCTCTGCTCCACGCAACCTCTATGGCATGTCTTATGGCCCTCTCCACACTTGAAGATGTTGTCTTGTACTTCTTGGCTATGGTTGGATAGAGGAGCTTTGTTATATAGTTGAGCATGTTCACATCATGAACAGCCATTATTATTCCCTCTCTGATATACTGGTATCCCTTGATATTTGCCGGGATTCCTATATCTCTGATAATGTCTGTTACATCACTCTCGATCGTGTTGTCCATACTTCGGGTCATGCTCTTTTCCGTGAGGCAGGTGAGGGTGTCTGATACATCACTCTCATTCTCCTGTTTCTTTGCATATATCTGTCTCAGCCTTGCTACGAGCTGAACCGGGTTATACGGTTTTAATATGTAGTATGTTGCTCCCATCTCAAATGCGCACCTTATGAGTCTCTGTGATGAAACAGATGTGAGCACCACAAATGTCGTGTTCTCATAACCCGGAAGTTCACTTATATGTTCCATCACGCCCAGCCCATCCATGCCTGACAGACATATATCTATTAACACTATATCCGGTCTGTGAAGCTTTATCGACTCCACTGCCTCATCCCCCGTACTTACCATATCAACTATTCTCATCTCGCCCTTTGATGAGTATGCTGCTATCTGTTTTGCTATCTGCATGCTGTCTCCATCAGCAATTACAATGTCAAACCCTTTGTTCACCATGACTATCTCCCTTGTTGTGTATAAAGTTAATAAAATACTCAGGACCACGCGTTTTCCCTTAATTCATTTTAGATAATATTAAATGTGATCTTTAATGTCAAGTTATTTTGATATCATTTTTAATATCATACCATTCGCCGGCGATTTTCGACCGTTCACCCCGCATTTTTCATTTTTGAGTCTAATCTGATCTTATCAGCGATGAGTGCAACGAACTCAGAATTTGTCGGTTTTCCCTTCCCGGCACTGACCGTATATCCGAACAGATCATTTATCGTCTCTATCCGGCCACGGCTCCACGCAACCTCTATGGCATGCCTTATCGCCCTCTCAACTCTCGATGCCGTTGTGCCATATTCCTTCGCTATGGTAGGATAGAGCTGTTTTGTTATGGAATTCAGTATGTCCATGTCCATGACCGCAGTCATGATGGCACTTCTTAAATACTGATACCCCTTTATATGAGCCGGAACCCCTATCTCATGTATTATATTTGTCACAACAGCCTCCAGCTCGTCCGTCTGGCTTTCATCCTCCTCAAGCAGAACCTGTGTATTGTTCTCACGCCCTCTGCACGCATCCTCCAGAACATCCTTCACCTTTTTTTCATCATAGGGCGGCTCCAGGACACGGACCACAGCTTTGTTGCCGATCATCGAATACACAAACGACAGATAATTCTTGTGTCTCTTTGACGAGCACAGCACAAACCTGACATTTTTCAGATTTCTGTTTTTTGCTGTCGCTTCGACCATATCCATGATGTCGGTTCCTGCCACCACCTCGTCAACCACTACTATATCCGGTTTTTCGTCCGATATTTTCTGTACTGCATCTTCACCCTTGTCAAGGCAGCCTGCATATTCATAATATGTATCACTCTCAAATATACCTCTTAGCTGCTCGATTTCTCTTTTGTCATGTTTCACCATCATAACCTTAACATGACCCATTTTTTACTCCTTCCCTTGGCGATTTTATTATGTAACAACATTCGCCTGGTATCATACCGAATGATAAAATGGCGGATGCTGTTTCCTGAGGATTATTATATAGGGACGGCTGACGGATTGGAATATATAGAACTTCGCAAGTTACGACAGCATAGGCAGCACGGAGAATCTAATTCTACATCCACAGACAAATATCCCCCTGCATAGCCTTTTTATGAGCGTGTATGTTCTTTTTCACGGAATCTTATGATTTTTTCGTAGGCTTCCGGATTGTGCTCCTTCAGATGCTCATCGATACGCGCACGCCGCGCCTTGTATCGCTCGACAAATTCAGGATGCTCTTCCTCAAGTCTTGAAAGCAGCTGCCTTCGTCTGTGCTCGATCCTCTCAGCTATGCTGTCCTCATCCTCACCGGTAACTCTCACTATCTCCTCGATATGAGCCTCCATGTGTTCAAGCCACTCGTCCTCGTCCTGGATATCCATATCTTTCCAGAATCCCTCCAGAACTTTATCCATATCTTTGCCATTCTTCATGCTCTCTATGGATTGCTGTATATGTTTTTCTATTATGTTCTCAGCATCGTCGCCAAATGCCCACACAAGCTCCTGTGCCATATTCTCAGCTCTCTTACGCCTGATATCATGATAGCTGTTGTGGACACCAACCAGAGGATACGGACTCTCAAGTCCGCAGTCAGCCAAAGCTCTTTCTATGGACTGACGGACGCAGCCTGCCTCTATCAAATCGCCAAGTCCGAGCTTTCTGAGCTGGACATTGAGCTGGCCTATATGCTCCGTTATGTACAGTTTCACACCCATATCGCTCAATGTGTCATACATTATCCTAAGAGTTTTTGCCGCAGTCACATCGACACTTCCGACAGCTGAGGCATCCACTATCACGGCCTTTGTGTCATCCTGAACCACATCCATGATATCCTTCTGGAATATTGAAACATTTGCAAAAAACAGATTGCTGCTGAACCTGTATATGACAATATTCTGGATAGGATATGCATGCTTGAATTTCTCAAGTGCAAGAAATTCACTATGTCCCGGGACAAGTCCAAGAAAGTTTCTCGGAGGATCTGCAGCCTTTCTTATCACCGCCACAAACGAGAGAATGATACCTATAAGAACTCCATTTATAGTTCCAAGCACAAGGACTCCAAGAAACGCCCCACAGAATATGTAGAATTCAACCTTGCTGACCTTCCACAGTTTTGCCGCCAGATCAAATTCCATGGCACTGTAGAGAGCCGATATAACTATGGCGGTAAGGACCGGAACCGGCAGATAACCTATAAATCCCGTACCGCACACAAGGATCACCAGCATCACAATTCCTGCAAAAATACCCGTGAGCTGTGTTCTTCCGCCGTACTGGTCGTTCATGGTAGTTCTCGAAACCGAACCATTTATAGGACAACATCCGATAAATGCCGCAGCCAGATTTCCAAATCCAAATGCGAGCAGCTCCTGGTTGTCATCTATCTTGTATCTGTTCTTCTGTGCGAAATTATTCTCGGCCAGAAGTGTCTCAGCCATGATCACAACGGCGATGGACAGACTTGCCGTGACGATATCCGGCATGAGATGCAGATCTATCTGAGGCACGACAAATTTCGGAAGTCCCGGCGAAACCTTTGAAAGACACACTATACCGTATTTACTCACATCCACAAAATACGACACTCCGGCTCCGATCGCCATGACACATATCGCCATAGGAAATTTGGGAATGAGCCGCCCTGATACGAGAAGGACCGCAAGCGATACAAGTCCTATGACAAGGCTTGTCACATTCATATCACCCACAGTCGCCGCAATATGCTTCACCAGTTCTATGAGCTCTCCTGTACCCGCTCCTGCCCCGTACAGCTTTGGAATCTGCATGAGTATGATCGTGGTGCATATGCCAGATATAAAACCTCCCATAACGGGGGTTGATATGTAATTCACAAGTTTTCCCGCTTTGAAAAGAAAAAATACCAGCAGCCAGATCGCCGTCATAAATGTGATCACCGGTACAACCTGCATCGCCGCATCCGTTCCCGGCGTTATCCCCAGTGCTACAAGCTCGGCTCCGACCAGAGCTGCAGGTGCCGCATCCACACCAAATATAAACTGCTTCGATGTGGATATGAGTCCAAAGATTATGATCGGAAGCACAGATCCATAAAGTCCGTACACAGCTGGGAGCCCGGCAATCTGCGCATATCCCATGGATATGGGTATAGACACCGCCGCAATGATAATTCCTGCCAGCATATCTGGTATGATATTCTTCTTATTGTAATTCTTCAATGTATGACATAATGAAATTTTTGAAACCTTGATAAGCTCGTCCTCCTTGAGTGTTGATAGTTAAGTGGTGATACTGGCCCACAACCTCCAGTATCCATAACTAGCTGTTTTTATCTTTTTTCAAATAAAAGAATTATATGCATACAATTTTATCACTTATCTAACTTAATTTCGATAAAAGATAAAATTTTTGAAATTATTTTATCTTTTTTTCATTTTTCCGTCTTAAAGATATAATTTCACGCACTTTCTACTACACTCCCTAATCACTTTTACACCCTTGCTACTACATCCCCCTACTCACTTTCACGCACTTTCTATTGCGCCACTGCTCACTTTTACGCGCTTTCTATTACATCCCCTACTCACTTTCACGCATTTTCTATTACATCCCCTACTCACTTGCTTATCTTTGCATCCAGCTCCATTAGTTTGTCTGCTAACTGCCGGCTTCTCAGTCTCATAGCTTCTTCTATAATACACCACCCCT
>JAEDGW010000227.1 GCA_016297325.1 Coprococcus sp.
CGTGTGTTTTACCAACATTCAGCATGGTCTTAATAAAGTTCTTACCATTCAAGCCAAACACCCAAGCAATGCGGATAATAAAATACTTCTCCAGCGTCTGGCTGACTGCCAACTCACCTTCCAGCTTTGTCTGACCGTATACATTCAAAGGCTTATAATCCTTGCAATCCGGCTGCCAGGGCTCTGTGCCCTGACCATCAAACACATAGTCCGTGCTGATATAGGTCATCTTACAATCCAACTTCTTGCAGACATCTGCAATGTTCTGAGTGCCACCAGCATTGATAGCACGAACCTTCGCAACTTTATCATCATCCTCTGCCATATCCACAGCAGTCCATGCTGCACAATGGATCACGGCATCCGGATTTACTTCTGTAATTACTTTCTCAACAACGTCCTTATCAGTAATATCCAGAGCCACATACGGTGCTTTTGTTACCGCAGAACTATCTGCCACACCACTGTAGTTCTCCTGAATATCAGAACCCACACCTTCGTGACCGCGCTTTAGCAACTCATTCATCACATCATGTCCCAGCTGACCGCCAACGCCTGTTACAAAGAACTTCATACTCTTCCCTCCTGTTAGCGATTGCTATACATCTTCTCATAGTAGTTCTGGTACTCTCCACTGATGATGGTCTCCCACCACTCACGGTTGTCCAGATACCACTGTATCGTCTTCTTGATTCCGTCCTCGAACTTCGTCTCTGGAAGCCATCCAAGCTCGTTGTGGATCTTTGTAGGGTCTATGGCATATCTCATGTCATGTCCCTTCCTGTCTCCCACATGAGTTATAAGGCTCTCCGGCTTGTCAAGCTCCTTACAGATGATCTTCACTATATCTATATTCTTCTTCTCATTGTGTCCACCTACGTTGTAGACCTCTCCGACTCTTCCCTTGTGAATGATAAGGTCTATCGCCTTACAATGATCCTCCACATAGAGCCAATCACGCACATTTAATCCCTCTCCATATACTGGAAGTGGCTTATCTTCCAAAGCATTGGCTATCATAAGCGGTATAAGCTTCTCTGGGAAGTGATATGGGCCATAGTTATTCGAACATCTGCTGATAGTAACAGGAAGTCCATATGTTCTGTGATATGCAAGCACGAGCAGATCTGCTCCAGCCTTGGAACTGCTGTATGGTGAGCTTGTATGTATAGGAGTCTCCTCTGTGAAGAAGAGATCCGGTCTGTCAAGTGGAAGGTCTCCATATACCTCATCAGTACTTACCTGATGATATCTCTGGATTCCATACTTTCTACATGCATCCATCAGTGTGGCTGTTCCTATGATATTTGTCTGAAGGAATATCTCAGGATTCTCTATGGATCTGTCCACGTGGGACTCGGCAGCGAAGTTCACAACCATATCTGGATGTTCCTCTTCGAATAACTTATATACGCCCTCTCTATCACATATATCAAGCTTCACGAATCTGAAGTTTGGATTGTCCATCACCGGCTCAAGTGTTGACAGATTGCCAGCATATGTAAGCTTGTCAAGACATATGATCCTGTAGTCCGGGTACTTCTTAAGCATGTGGAATACGAAGTTGCTTCCTATAAATCCTGCTCCACCTGTTACTATAATTGTCATAATTCTCCTCCTCGCATTTGCCTCTTACTTCTTTTTCTATCTTTGTACATGAGCAAATGCTGAATGTATCTATATTCTAATAAAGGTGCTCCTGATACTTGCCATCAAGGACATCTTTAAGATATTGTCCATACTGGTTCTTTTTAAAAACCTCATATACCTTGAGAACTTCTTCTTTGCTTATCCAACCATTCAAGTATGCTATCTCCTCAAGGCACGCAATCTTTCTGTGCTGATGCTGCTCAACCGTCTTTACGAAGTTAGTAGCATCCACCAGGCTCTCATGTGTTCCTGTATCAAGCCATGTGAATCCCTGTCCAAGAAGCTCCACATTCAACTCTCCATTCTCAAGATATATCCTGTTCAGATCAGTGATCTCCAGTTCGCCTCTTGCAGATGGCTTAAGCCCTTTAGCATACTCCACAACTCTGTTGTCATAGAAGTACAGTCCGGTCACACAGTAGTTGCTCTTCGGCTTCTCCGGCTTCTCTTCTATGGATATAGCCTTGCCGTTCTCATCAAACTCAACTATGCCAAACCTCTCCGGGTCGTCCACATAGTAACCGAACACTGTAGCACCATTGCCACCTTCAGCA
>JAEDGW010000228.1 GCA_016297325.1 Coprococcus sp.
CAGATGTGACAGATGTTTATCCTGATGAGCAGACGGTCAGGGATGCGGTGATGAGTTTTGTCGGTGATTATATGCAGATCCCACCGATGTATTCAGCCATCAAGGTAAATGGTAAGAAACTCTATGAGCTGGCGAGAGCCGGACAGGTTATTGAGAGGGAGCCGAGACCAGTCACTATACACGGTATCAATATACAGTCTGTAGATATTCCCAGGGTGACATTTGATGTGAGCTGTTCCAAGGGAACATATATCAGAAGTCTGTGTAGGGATATAGGAGAAAAGCTTGGCTGCGGTGCGGTGATGGAGAAGCTTGTCAGAACAGAGGTTAAGGGCTTTACTATAGAAGAAAGTCTGACACTTGATGAGGTGGAGAAGGCAAGGGATGACGGTACACTTATGCAGCATGTTCTCACCACGGATAAGCTTATGCCGGATATACCTGAGCTACACATAGCGCAGAAGGGTGTGAAGCTTCTGGCAAATGGAAATAAGCTCGGGTCGGATTCATTTGTTGAAGATCAAATATATAGAGACACATATGTCAAAGTATACGATGAAAATGGAAGATTTGCGGCATTGTATGAATACAGTGATGAAAAGAGGCAGTATGTGCCATTCAAGATGTTTCCGGTGAGTAATTAAGGCGTATATATGCGGTCTGATAAGGCCGCAGATCCGACATACATTTCAGATGAGCTTGTTTAAGAATTTATATTTTAGGTAATTTAGGACTTACACATATGATTCATATAAAGGATACGAAGAAGATACAATTAAATAGCACAGAGCGCACTGCGGTTGCCTTGGGGAAGTTTGACGGAATCCATCAGGGACATATGCTTTTGATAGATCAGGTGTTAAAGCTTCAGAGACAGGGATATACGGGTGTCGTGTTCACATTTGACATGAGGGAGAACCATGTGTTTGATGTTAGCAATATGAAGACCATATATACATCTGACGAGAAGGCACAAGTGGTAGCTGATACCGGAGTTGACGTTCTGGTCGAGTATCCGTTTGACGATGCGTTTGCGGCTACGGAGCCGAAGGAGTTTATCAGAGACGTTCTGGCTGGCATGATGAGAGCCGGATATGTCGTGGTTGGAAGCGATTACAGATTTGGCAGGGACAGGCAGGGCGATGTGGATACCCTGAAGGATTATGCGGGCGAGTATGGATACAAGGTGATAGTTATAGATAAGCTTGAGCAGAATGATGAGGTGGTCAGCTCCACAGTCATCAGGAAGAATATATCCGTGGGAGATGTAAGATCTGTCATCCCGATGCTTGGCAGGCCATACAGCATGACAGGTGAAGTGGTGTCCGGTAAGCAGCTTGGAAGAACCATAGGAATACCGACGGCGAATATGCTGCCGGAGGAACGCAAGCTGTACCCGCCGGCCGGTGTGTATGCTTCAAGGATCAGGATAGTCCGGGGATCACATGCAGGGCATGAGGATCCGTTCAGAGTCTATATGGGAATCACCAACATAGGTGACAATCCTACGGTGAATGACAAGGGGAACATCACCATAGAGACGAATATATTTGATTTTGACAGGGATATATACGGACAGGTCATCAAGGTGGAGCTTATAGAGAAGATCAGGGGCGAGAAGAAGTTCGGAAGCCTGGATGAGCTGAAAGCCCAGATGGCAAATGACATAGAGTCTTCAAAGAAAATACTTTCAAATAGAGTTTTAGTAAAATAGCACAGAAAACATTGGTAATTATGCGAATAAATAATGACGAATTATTGGGTCGCATGAATATGTTTTCTGTGCTATATTTTTAATAATAGGGTAATTTTTCCAGAGTGAAATACGATGGAAAACATGCAGCATCAGTCCCCCTGCCAAAGGCATTTTGGGGTGGGGTGATGTTCGGATATTGGAGGAAAGGCCGGATGAAAAGTCTGGCGGAAAAAGGAAGTACAAGGAGGAAAAGGAAGAATGAAAAAGAAAGCAGCTAGCAGGATTCTGGCATATGTTCTTGCCTTATGTATGATCATCGGCAGCATAACATGGCCGGAGATCACAGCTAAGGCAGAGACCATCACGCTGGATCTGAAACCGGACACCAGCTGGCAGACAGTGACGGCTGCCACTGATGAGTGGAGCGATTACGGAAAGGCAGAGATAAGGTTTTCACCGTCATCGGATCTGGCATCCATGAAGGCTATTGCGGATGCGGGATA
>JAEDGW010000229.1 GCA_016297325.1 Coprococcus sp.
CTGTATGTATGGCTCATAGTAGCTGTTCGCAAGACCGAATGACCATGTCTCATCTGAATGTGCTCCCTCTTTCTGCACGAAGAATCCATAGCTGAAACGGCATATACCAGCCAGAATTATGAGTGCAAGGAATATATAACTTAATCTTCGAGATGCTTTTCTGTTTTCCATAACTGCTCCTTTGTTGATATATAGATAATGAACCTGTGACAGCGGTGATATAAGTTGATAAATATGTCATATCTGCTATAATTATATCATTATGCACAGTTCTGTTTTGATTATTTGTATGTATCAGACAATCACTATAAAATATAACATAGAATACATGCAGTTTCAATTGTGCAAAAGCGGACAGAGGGTTATATAGATCAAAGAGAAAAGAGTAGTATATGGCGGATATTTTATACATAGTGATACCTTGCTTCAATGAGGAAGAGGTGCTCACTGAGACGACAAAGAGACTGACTGAAAAGATGCGTAAGATGATGGAATCCGGAAAGATCGCTGACTCAAGCCGGATACTTTACGTTGATGATGGATCGACAGACAGTACTTGGCATCTTATAGACAGACTGTATATGGATAATGGGTTGGTGACAGGCATAAAGCTCTCAAGGAATAAAGGACACCAGAATGCCCTTCTTGCAGGACTTTTTGAGGCGGCGGATCACGCAGATATGATAGTGTCCATGGATTCGGATCTGCAGGATGACATAGATGTTCTAGACAGCTTTGTTGACGAATACTATAACGGCAGTGAGATCGTGTACGGTGTGAGAAAATCGAGAAAGAAGGATTCGTGGTTCAAGCGCACGACAGCGGTTGCGTTCTATAAGCTTATGAGAGCCATGGGTGTGGAGATTGTCTATAACCATGCCGATTACAGGCTTATGAGTAAGAGAGCGGTTGATGAGTTAAAAAATTATAAGGAAGTCAATCTTTTCCTCAGGGGAATCATCCCGCTTATCGGATTTGAGACATCGACAGTGGAATATGACAGAGGGGAAAGGTTTGCTGGAAAGAGCAAATATCCTCTGAAGAAGATGATATATTTTGCCATAGACGGGATCACATCAACCAGCGTCAGACCTATAAGGATGATCACTATGTTTGGACTGTTTTGCATACTGTTCAGTATTGTGTATGGGATATATGTAATTATAGGACACGCTGCCGGTGGAACCGTACAAGGCTGGACAACGTCTGTCCTTCTCATATGTTTCTTTGGTGGAGCACAGATAATGTGCACCGGCATTGTGGGAGAATATGTCGGTAAGATATATCTTGAGACAAAGGCGAGACCAAGATTTATCATTGAGGAGAAGCTTACAGACGAAAAGAAGCACGATGCATGATATATGATATGAAGTATAAAACAGCGATAGAGAGAAGAAGCATATGGATAAAGTGTGTGTAATTATGTCTACATATAATGGAGAGCAGTTTCTGCCAGAACAGCTGGACAGCCTGCTTGGACAGAGGGGCGTTGAGATCGAAATTTATATAAGAGATGATGGCTCAACTGATTCGACAAAGGACATTATAAAAAAATATACTGGAAGACATTCAAATATACATTTCACTGAGGGCAGGAACATGGGACCAGGTAGAAGTTTCTGGGAGCTCCTGAGATCCGTGCCTGAGTATGACTTTTATGCATTCTGCGATCAGGATGATGTGTGGCTGCCTGGAAAGCTTAAAAGAGGCGTCGATCATATAAAAAGTGCGGGGCACAGACCTGGATTATATTATTCGAGAACGCATATTGTGGATAGTGATATGCGGGAGATGAAATGTTATGACAGCGATTACAAAAAATGTATACCTTCATTTGGACAGCTGATAGCGGAAAATAATGCGTCTGGATGTACTATGGTTTGGAATGATGGACTTCACAGCATTGCAAGGGGGCTGATGCCTGCGCATATGCGTATGCATGATCATATGTTGTTTCTGATATGCCAGGCATGTGACGGCTATGTGTACTATGACAGAAAGTCATATATATCTTATAGACAGCATGGATCAAATGTTGTGAGCGGAAGAGATGATATCCGCAAATATACAGCAAGTGTTTTCAGATATTTAAAAGAGGACTCTGATCTGGCAAACCAAAGTATTGAATTGCTGAAAATAGACAGAAAGAAACTTGATCCATCTAAAAGGATTCTGCT
>JAEDGW010000230.1 GCA_016297325.1 Coprococcus sp.
GCATTTTTCAGTATTTCATTGACTTCCCCTACGGAGCATCCACTAATATCGGCAATATCTTCAACTGGCATATTACGTCTGAACATTTTTAATACTGTCTGAGTCTTATTTTCCCAAATTCCCTCATTACGCCCTTCTGCTCTTATGCTCTCTCTCTCAAGGTTCCAGATATATTCTTGGTCAAATAAAGTAAGCATAATTTCCTCGACCTCCTTCTCACGTTCACCCAAGTATTCCTTGAGCAGATTTCTGTCACGACAAATCCTGATAATCTCTTTTGCTGCTGTCAGCGTCCTGCCATACAATGCTACCTGCTCATTAAATACCCTGCAAAAGCCTATATACTGACTGATAATATCATCGCTATCCTGAAGGTAAATAATCTTCACCTTGACATCTATGCAGCAATCTGTGTCAGGGAAAAATTCATCTTTCATGGACAATACATCAGGATGGCTTCCCTTGTCACCAGTATAGATAACATACAACTCAGGCTTAGGCATGTCCACCTTATGGCTGCCGTACAACTTAATTTTGTTTTCCCTGAAATAGTCCTGATAAGTCTCCATCAAGTACATCAGGGAACGAATAACGATATTAGGAGACCATGTTGACTGAGCTTCCACCAGAACCATCAGCTGACTGCCCCTGACCATGAAGCCCAAGTCATTGTATATGCCGTTCATAAGTATTGACTTTAATGTCACAATATCCAAATCATCTGCCTTTATGGTTGTATCATCTGGATGCAGTGTCTGATACATCTGCAAAAGGTACTTTTTCTGGGAAAACAAGTCCCTGAATACTGTGTCCTTCACTGCCAATTTCATTTTTCTTCCATGAGTCAACACAACCACTCCTCACTTAATCCAGCTACACCTATATTTTACCAAAATGTTGCCTCATACACAAATATTTATTCTGCTTATTGTCATAACTTAACACTATTGACAACGATGTATATACCCAGTAAAATTAAGTCATCAGGCGTTGTCAAAAGTCATTGTCAATAGTAGGAGGGATTAAAAATGATTTATGGCTATGCACGAGTATCAACCGCAGGACAGGCAGCTTCTGGAAACAGCCTTGCCGACCAGCAGGAGCAGCTAACGAACGCTGGCTGTCAAGAGATTATCGTAGAGCAGTATACTGGCTCCACAACACATCGTCCTGCTTTTATCCAGCTGCTGGATAAACTTCAGCCAGATGACACACTCACAGTCACCAAGCTGGACAGGATAGCCCGCAACGCTGGAGAGGGTATCAACCTCATCAATGACCTCATGGATAAAGGCATCAAAGTTCATATCCTGAATATGGGGCTTCTGGATAGCACGCCTACTGGCAAGCTTATAGCTAACATCATGCTTGCCTTTGCCCAGTTTGAGCGTGATATGATTATCGAGCGTACTCAGGCTGGCAAAGCTATCGCCAAACATAAAGCTGACTTTGTTGACGGAAGGCCTCGTATTCCTGCATCACAGACAGACCATGCTCTGGAACTTCTGGAAGAAGGGCTAAGCTACAAGCAGGTAGCCCGCAAAACAGGCATATCCATATCAACTTTAGCCCGAAGGGTAAGAGAAAAACGAGCCAAAGCAGACAGACAGTAACACTTTTTATATACTAAGTTATTCATCTTGATTTTCTGCTGTTTATAATTTTCTTAACACGTTCCCATTCGTCCAGAGACAGGTACAAATATCGTTTCTTCACGTCTCCTATCTCATCCTTCTTAACTGACCGCAACACGCTCTCAAACGACGTCTCATCGCCAGCCTTGGCATATTTCTTATAAGCCTCAGCCTCTCTGCTGGAACAAGCAACCACCCTGCTGAACCTCTTTACACCACTGCTCTTTCTGCCAGCACCTTTACGCTTGCCACCCCAGTTCGGGGAATGAGTCTTCAACTGCTCAACTTCATTCTCCAAACTCTGTACTTTTTCTGCAATCCGAGCTCTATCCTTTCTTACATTGGCAAGTTCCTTCCTCGTATCCTCTATCTCAAGCCTTACACGAGCCTCTGTCTCCGTAAAAATCCTGTTATTGATACGCCTAAGGACTTCTGATAGCTCCCTGCACAAATCAGTCAGACCAGCCTTGTTAAGCTTCTCCAGCTCTCTGTCACTGGATTTTCTAAGTACTTTTTGCGCTTCACGCTGCAACTCCGTCA
>JAEDGW010000090.1 GCA_016297325.1 Coprococcus sp.
AATAAAAACACATAATCCCTATTGACATAGTAGGAAATAAGTTGTATACTCCAACATGTCGACAGATAATTACTACATATCAGATAGGATATATGTGGATTGGCAATCAGATTCATTGGACAGAGCGAGGTTCAATAGACGGGAGGTGGACAGATGCAACAGGTGTTGTGCTTTGGAGATTCCAATACATGGGGATACAATCCTGAGAATGGAGAGAGGTTTCCATGGGGCATCAGATGGACCAGTATATTGCAGCAGAAGCTGGCAAATAAAGATATAAGGATCATAGAGGAAGGCCTCTGTGGAAGAACAACAGTGTTCGAGGATCCACTGAGACAGGGAAGAAAGGGCGTGTCGCTGTTCCCTACTCTGCTGGAGACACACAAACCGGAGAATATAGTGATCATGCTTGGAACAAATGACTGTAAGACAGTGTTCTCGGCATCGCCGGATGTGATAGGCAAGGGAATACGGAGACTGCTCATTCAGGCAAAGCAGTATTCAGCAGACAGCAGGATACTTCTCGTATCGCCGATACACTTAGGCGAGCAGGTGTGGAAGGATGAATTTGATCCTGAGTTCTCACCGGAATCCGTTGAGGTGTCAAGAAAGCTTACGGATGTTTATAAGAAGATAGCCGATGAGTTCGGCGTAGAATTCCTGGCGGCGTCATCCGTGGCTGACAGCAGCGAAGCAGATCAGGAACATATGAACCCTGAAGGCCATGCGGCACTGGCTGGAGCGATAGAGGAAAAAATCTATCAGATGGCCTGTTGAAAGCAGATTGAAGTCAATAAGTGAGAAGATCATGAATTGAAAATCTCAGACTGAAAAAGAATTATATAGGAAATAATGTACAGCATATAAAGATAGTAGAAAATCAAGAAATAAGATAGAGAATCAAAATAAAGAAAAAAAGAAAGGAAACAAAAACCATGGCAAAGATAGCATCACAGTTGACAGAACTTATAGGAAACACTCCGCTTCTGGAGCTTACAAATTATGAGAAGGAGCTTGGACTCAAGGCACACATCGTTGCAAAACTTGAGTATTTCAACCCACTTGGATCAGTAAAGGATCGTGTGGCAGCAGCCATGATCGAGCAGGGAATCAAGGACGGTCTCATCAATCAGGAGACAGTCATCATCGAGCCTACATCAGGAAATACAGGAATCGGACTTGCATTTGTATCAGCAGCAAAGGGTCTTCACCTGATACTCACCATGCCGGACACCATGAGCGTTGAGCGTAGAAAGATCGTTTCAGCTCTCGGTGCTGAGATAGTATTAACACCTGGCAGAGAGGGAATGAAGGGAGCCATCGCCAAGGCAAATGAGCTCAAGGAGCAGTATGGTAATGCATTTATCCCACAGCAGTTTGAGAACAAGGCAAATCCTGCTATCCACAAGAAGACAACAGCAGAGGAGATCTGGAGAGATACAGACGGAAAGGTTGATGCATTTGTATCAGCAGTAGGAACAGGCGGAACAGCAACAGGAACAGGAAGCGGACTCAAGGAGCACAATCCAAATGTCAAGCTGATAGCAGTTGAGCCTGCTGATTCACCGGTACTCTCAGGCGGGGCGCCTGGCCCACACAAGATCCAGGGAATCGGAGCCGGATTCGTGCCTGGTGTTATGGATCTGAGTATCGTGGATGAGATCATCAGGATCCAGAACGATGATGCATTTGACACATCAAGAAAGATAGCAAAGACTGACGGTGTGCTGGTTGGAATATCTGCAGGTGCTGCACTGTATGCGGCAACTGAGCTTGCAAAGAGACCTGAGTATGAGGGCAAGACCATCGTGGTCCTCTTCCCTGACACAGGAGAGAGATACCTCTCAACATCACTGTTTAACCTGTAATTCACATCTGCGGCTTGTAAATGTGTCGAATGCGATTCAAGATTTTGAGAAGACGCAGAGTGTGAAAACTGACGGTGGACTTTTTATAGGAGAACTTGAACATGAGACTTTGGAAGAAAATAATGCTTCTGTCCATGGCGGCGGTGCTGGCAATTGGCACTGCCGGCTGTGGCGGAAAGAAGGATGATGTTATCACAATTACAAATGTTTCGTATGACCCTACGAGGGAGCTGTATGAGCGATACAACGACATGTTCGAACAGTATTACAAAGAGCAGTACGGACAGGATATCAAGGTCATCCAGTCTCATGGAGGTTCCGGTTCACAGGCCAGATCGGTGGTTGAGGGATGTAATGCGGATGTTGTCACACTGGCACTTGAGCATGACATTGACCTCATATCAGCGAATGGCCTGATAGATCCGGGCTGGATAGATGAATTTGACAAGGATTCGGCGCCGTACACATCAACTATTGTATTTCTGGTGAGAAAGGGAAATGACAAGAACATACAGGACTGGAACGACCTGATTAAGGATGATGTGGAAGTCATAACACCTGATCCGAAGAGTAGCGGAGGTGCCTGCTGGAATTTCCTTGCGGCTCTTGCCTATGCCAGAACTACATACAACGATGAAGCTGATATATGGCAGTTCATGAAGAAGCTTTATCAGAATGTGTCGGTCATGGATTCAGGAGCCAGAGGTTCAACCACCACATTTGTGGAGAATGGCAAGGGTGATGTGCTGATAGCCTGGGAGAATGAGGCGATAGCGACACTGAAGGAATATCCGGAGGATTACGAGATTATCAATCCATCCGTGAGTATACTTGCACAGCCGAGTGTGGCGGTCGTGGATGATAATGCCAGACTGGGTGGCACTGAGGAGGTCAGCACAGAGTATCTAGAGTATCTGTACAGTGATGAAGCCCAGAGGCTTGAGGCTGAGAGCGGCTACCGCCCGACAAATGAGAAGATACTTGCAGAGTATGCGGATGTGTTTGATCTGAGCATCAAGCTGTGGACCATCGATGATTTCGGCGGCTGGGATAAGGCCTATGAGGATTTCTTCGATGACGGTGCGAAGTTCGATGAAATATATGACTATTAAAAAATGAAGATGGAATATAATAGACTGGAACATGAGTGTCAGCATCGTAGAAAACAGATTGAAATGTGGTGCGCAGCTTGGTGTTCTTCGATGATAAATCAACAGTTAGATAATATATGAAATGGATTGGAAGATAAGATGGCAGCAGCGGAAAATGACAAGAAGGATAAACTGAATAATGCGAAAAAGACCAGAGTTATCCCGGGATATCACCTGACACTTGGAATCGTCATTGCCATGCTGTCGCTGATAGTTCTGATCCCGCTGGCATCGGTGCTGGTGTCATCGCTGAAGCTCTCGCCGAGTGAATTCTGGCATCTGCTTTTGAAGAAGAACGTGCTGAACGCATTTAAGACCAGCATCGGCTGTTCGTTCATAGCGGCGATAGTCAACACGGTGTTTGGACTGATAATAGCGTGGACACTGGTCAAATATGATTTCCCAGGCAAGAAGATACTGGATGGATTCATAGAACTTCCATTCTGTCTGCCAACGGCGGTTGCCGGTATCACGCTGTCGAGACTGTACAGTGAAGACGGATTCCTTGGAAAGCCGCTTAAGGCTCTTGGAATAGATGTGGCATACACGAAGATCGGACTTACCATCGCCCTTGTATTTGTGGGAATACCATTTGTCATAAGGGCGGTGCAGCCGATACTTGAGAAGATGGACAATCAGTACGAGGAGGCGGCCTATATGTTGGGAGCCACACCGAGAAGAACATTCTTCAAGGTCATACTTCCAGAGCTCAGACCGGCACTGCTGACCGGATTCGGACTGGCATTTGCCAGGGGAATCGGAGAGTATGGAAGCGTCATCTACATATCAGGCAACAGCGCAAAAGAGCAGACACAGGTCATATCATACGTGATCATGCAGAAGCTCAGCTACATAGACTATGCCAGCGCAACTGCGATAGCACTGGTGATGCTGGTCATATCATTTGTACTGTTGTTCGCGATCAACATAGTACAGCTGAGACAGTCCAGAAGGACAAACCTGTTGTAAAAGAAAGATGAAATAAAACTGATAGGTATGTTAAAGAAGTTTAGAAAGGAGGAACCACGATGACTGAGCAGGAAAAGCTGCAGCGCGGCAAGCGCAGGACAAAGATAATACTGATAACCGTGACGGTGCTTTTCATAGTGCTCATGCTGGTCGTTCCTCTTATATCGGTGATAACCAGTTCATTGAAGGAGGGCTTTAAGTTCTACCTGCAGTCGATCACAACAGAGTATGTGATAAGTGCACTCGGTGTCACGCTTATCGCCACTGTCATAGCTGTGGTGGTGAACACATTTTTCGGAATATGCGCGGCATGGCTGCTCACGAAGTTCTCATTCAAGGGCAAGCAGGTGCTGGCGACACTGATAGACATTCCGTTTTCCATATCACCGGTCATCGTAGGACTTGCCTACCTCATGACATTTGGAAGACTCGGATGGACATATCCGGCTATCAGATGGATCAATGATATGCTGGGAACAAATATCAGGATAACATTTGCAGTTCCGGGCGTTGTGCTTGCTACCATATTCGTGACATTCCCGTTCGTTTCGAGGGAGCTTATCCCGGTGCTGAACGCGCAGGGCAAGGATGAGGAGGAAGCTGCGGCGCTCATGGGTGCCAAGGGCTTCACGATATTCAGGAAGATAACACTTCCACAGATGAAATGGGGACTCATATACGGAATCATCCTCTGTACAGCCAGAGCACTCGGTGAGTTCGGTGCGGTAAATGCACTGTCAAAGACCAGAGGAGGAACATTTACACTTCCACTTGAGATTGATGCGCTCTATATGTCGGGAACGGAGGAATCCATCACAGCGGCATTTGCAGTATCGTCCATACTGGTGATCATAGCGGTCATCATATTGTTCCTGAGAAATCTGCTGGAATATAGAGTAAAAAAGAAGGGTGAAGTAAGGTAGATCAAAGATTTAATTTGAATACTTTTAAAATGTGCCTGCAGAATGCTTTTAATACGGAGAATACTTGTAAGAGGTGATTCTTAATAAGTAATCTTAAAAGTATCTGAATAATTAACAAGAAGGAGGCTGACGACATGTACGTCGAGATGAAAAATATATACAAAAAATATGGAGACTTCCTAGCGTCCAACAATGTCAGCTTCGGTGTGGAGAAAGGCAAGCTGGTTGCGCTCCTGGGACCTTCCGGAAGCGGCAAGACAACACTTCTCCGCATGATAGCCGGACTTGAAAATCCAAATTCCGGTGACATATACATAGACGGCAGGCGGGTGAATGACATACCGGCTGCGAAGAGAGGTATCGGATTCGTGTTCCAGAATTACGCATTGTTCCGCTACATGACGGTGTTTGACAATGTGGCATTCGGACTGGAACTCATGAAGGTTCCAAAGAAAGAGATCAAGAAGCGAGTCATGGAGCTCCTGGAGCTTACAGGGCTGTCGGGGATGGAGAAGAGATATCCAAATCAGCTCTCAGGCGGACAGAGGCAGAGGGTTGCATTCGCAAGAGCACTGGCACCTAATCCACAGGTGTTACTGCTGGATGAGCCATTTGCCGCGATAGATGCAAAGGTCAGGACAGAGCTCAGGACATGGCTCAAGGAGATGGTTGAAAAGCTCGGCATCACGAGCATATTTGTCACCCACGATCAGGACGAGGCGGTGGAGGTTGCGGATGAGATCATCATCACCAACCACGGACAGATAGAGCAGATGGGATCGCCGATGGAGATATACAAGACGCCATCCACACCATTTGTGGCACAGTTCATTGGAAGGTCAACTGTTGTGGAGGACTACGAGAAGCTCAAGGGATTTGACAGAGTGCCGGGAGCTGACAAAGCAGTCATCAGACCGGAGTTCGTCAAAATATCCAAGAGCGGTAAGCTGGATCAGTACCAGAGTGCGGCGGAGTCGGGAATAGTGAAGGATGTGCTGTTCCGCGGAAGCCATCTGGACGTCACGGTTGATGTCAATGGTGTGGAGATAGTAGCCGAGAGATCCATGGAGAAGGATGTTGTAAAGCCGGGGGAGCAGGTACATGTTCTCATCTACAGACTGTATGTATTTGACGAGAACCAGACTTATCTGCTGGAGAACAAGGCAATGCAGGATAACGATGTATTCTACATCTAATAAGAAATGTGTCGAAGGGGTCAGACCCCTCCGTTCAGGATAAAAAGATTGGAGAGAAAATATGGGTATTGCAAATAGGAAAATACTTCATACGGACATTTTGATAATCGGTGGTGGTACGGCGGGCTGCTACGCGGCACTGACCGTCAGGGAACATTCTGATTATTCCATCATCATCGCAGAGAAGGCAAATATAAAGAGAAGTGGATGCCTGGCGGCAGGTGTGAATGCCATCAATGCATACATAGTAAAGGGAAGAAAGCCGGAAGACTACGTGGACTACTGTAGGACAGATGCTGACGGAATTGTCAGAGAAGATCTTCTGCTTTCGATGTCACAGGGACTGAATCGTGTCACAGACAAGATGGAGAAGCTGGGACTGGTCATATTAAAGGGCGAGAACGGTGAGTATGTTGCAAGAGGAAACAGAAACATCAAGATAAATGGCGAGAACATGAAGCCGCTGCTTGCAAAGGCAGTTGAGGAGCTTGACAACTGCCAGATACTGAACAGAGTCAACATCACAGACTATATAGTTGAAAACAATCAGATCCTCGGAGCGTTTGGATTCTCCATAGAGGATAACACAGCCTACGAGATCAGGGCGAAGAAGGTGCTCTGTGCTACGGGCGGTGCGGCTGGACTTTACAGACCGAACAATCCGGGATTTTCAAGACATAAGATGTGGTATCCGCCGTTCAACACCGGAGCGGGATACGCAATGGGAATAAATGCCGGAGCAGAGATGACAACATTTGAGATGAGATTCATAGCACTCAGATGTAAGGACACCATAGCTCCTACGGGAACCATAGCCCAGGGGGTCGGTGCAAAGCAGGTCAATTCACTCGGCGAGGTATACGAGAACAAATACGGACTCACCACATCCCAGAGAGTGTACGGAACGGTGAGAGAGAATATAGAAGGAAGAGGTCCATGTTACCTGAGGACCGAGGGTATCACCCCGGAGCAGGATGATTCACTGAAGAGGGCATACCTCAATATGGCTCCAAGCCAGACACTCAAATGGCTTGAGTCCGGCAAGAATCCGAGTGAGCAGAATGTGGAGATAGAGGGTACAGAGCCTTATATAGTCGGAGGCCATACAGCAAGCGGTTACTGGGTGGACAATGACAGAGAGTCCACGATACACGGACTGTTCGCAGCTGGAGATGTGGCAGGCGGATGTCCACAGAAGTATGTGACCGGAGCGATGGTTGAGGGAGAGATAGCAGCCATTGCCATGGTAAAGCAGCTTGATGAGGGATACACCGAGCCGGAGCTTGACGAGGAAGCAGCATTTGACAGAAAGATAGAAGAGTATGATCATTTCCTCGACACTGACGAGAAGATGTTCACATACGAGGCGATAGAGGAGGCCATGCAGAAGGTCATGGACAACTACGCCGGAGGAATATCCACCCACTACCAGTTCAACGAGAAGCAGCTTGAGCTGGCAAAGGAGAAGATAGAACAGCTTCAGAAGCTTGTATGGCACATAAGTGCCCACGACATGCACGAGCTCATGTTTGTGTACGAGGTGAAGGAGAGACTCACAGTTGCACTCTCCGTCATCGCACATCTGAAAGACAGGAAGGAGACGAGATGGCACAGCTTTGCTGAGAACCTGGACTATCCGGAGAAGAGCAAGGACTGGGAGATATTCGTCAACTCAAAGATGGTGGATGGCGAGCTTAAGATGATACATCGTGAGCTTGTCAGAAAGGGGGATGTATATGAGCATAGTGATAAATAAAGAGCTTTGCAAAAACTGCGGCAAATGTGCAAATGTCTGCCCGGGTTCCCTCATAAAGAGAGATGAGAATGGACAGATATTCATGAAATACCCTAAGGACTGCTGGGGATGTTCATCCTGTATCAAGGAGTGTGCATTTGACGCCATCTCATTATATCTCGGAGCTGACATCGGCGGAATGGGAAGCCAGATGTCGGTGGAGAACAAGGGAGATCTGCTGCTGTGGAATATCCGCAAGATGGACGGCACCACAGACCAGATCGTGATAGACAAAAAAGAAGCTAATAAATATTAAAAAGAAAACATTGATGAATTTACGCAATTGTTAAATAAAAGTAGATATCGTCATGGTGCTGGGTATATGCCATAAAAAGGGAATTTGAGGCCGCCGGTCCTTAGGTAATCTTCGATTACCTGCAACAGTCGACTCTCCCGCATGGCGGGTCCCTCTCTGTTGCATAGACCGCTGCGAGCCGAAATAAGCGGGAGCGACCCTGTTATGGCATATACCCAGCACCATGACGAGCACAACTTGGATACAATTGCGATAAAAGAAGAAAGGTTGGTATAAACATGGGAAAGTTATCACATCTTGACGAACTGGAGGCAGAGGCGATATACATCATCCGCGAAGTTGCAGCGGAGTGTGAGAAGCCGGTCATGCTTTACTCCATAGGAAAGGACAGCTCAGTAATGCTTCATCTGGCACTCAAGGCATTCTACCCAGAGAAGCCGCCATTTCCATTCTTACATGTAAATACAACATGGAAGTTCAAGGAAATGATCGAGTTCAGAGACAAGACAGCGAAGAAATACGGACTGGATATGATCGAGTACATCAACGAGGAGGGTGTCAAGAAGGGCATCAACCCATTTGACCACGGCTCAGCATACACAGATATCATGAAGACACAGGCCCTCAAGCAGGCGCTTGACAAATACGGTTTCACCGCAGCATTTGGCGGCGGACGTAGAGATGAGGAGAAGTCCCGCGCGAAGGAGAGGATCCTCTCATTCAGAAATGCACAGCATGCATGGGATCCAAAGAACCAGAGACCGGAGATGTGGAAGCTGTTCAACACCAAGATCCAGAAGGGCGAGGAGGTCAGAGTATTCCCACTTTCCAACTGGACTGAGGCTGATATATGGGAGTACATAGAGCGTGAGAATATAGAGATTCCATCATTGTACTTTGCAAAGGTCAGACCTGTTGTATACCGCGACGGCAATATCATCATGGTCGACGACGACAGAATGAAGCTGAGACCTGGTGAGAAGATAGAGTACAAGAGCGTTCGTTTCAGAACCCTCGGATGCTATCCACTGACAGGTGGTGTGGAGTCCACAGCGGACACACTCCCTGAGATCATCGAGGAGACACTCAGTGCGGTATCCTCAGAGAGAACCACCAGAGTCATAGACAACGAGGCAGCAGGCAGCATGGAGCGTAGAAAGAGGGAGGGATACTTCTAAGATGAGCGGATTACTTAAATTTATAACATGCGGAAGTGTAGATGACGGAAAGTCAACACTTATAGGACATATATTATACGATTCAAAGCTTTTATATGCAGATCAGGAGAAGGCTCTGGAGCTTGATTCAAAAGTCGGAAGCCGCGGCGGTGCCATCGACTACTCACTTCTTCTGGACGGACTGATGGCAGAGCGTGAGCAGGGTATCACCATCGATGTTGCATACAGATATTTTACAACAGACAAGAGAAGCTTCATCGTGGCAGACACACCGGGCCATGAGGAGTATACAAGAAACATGGCGGTTGGAGCATCATTTGCCGACCTGGCAGTCATCCTCATCGATGCAAAGCAGGGCGTGCTCGTGCAGACCAGAAGACATGCAAGGATCTGCGCTCTCATGGGAATCAGATACTTTGTATTTGCGGTAAATAAGATGGATCTCGTCGGCTACGATGAGAAGCGTTTCAACGAGATCGTGGAGCAGATAAATGAGCTGTCATCAGAACTTGCTCTTCCAAATATCACGATCATCCCAGTGTCAGCGACAGAGGGTGACAATGTGACAAAGAAGTCAGAGAACATACCTTGGTATGAGGGACCAGCACTACTCACATACCTTGAGGATATAGATATCGCAGAGGATAACACAGAGGCAGGCTTCTACATGCCTGTTCAGAGAGTGTGCCGTCCAGACCACACCTTCAGAGGTTTCCAGGGGCAGATCGAGGACGGTGAGATCCACGTTGGAGACGAGATCAACACACTCCCAAGCAACGAGACTGCAAAGGTCAAGAGCATCCATGTGGGATTTGACACAGTGGACTCAGCACAGAAGGGACAGCCTGTAACAATACAGCTTGACCGTGAGGTTGATGTGTCAAGAGGATGTGTACTCACAGTTGATTCAGGCGCAAAGGTTGCATCTTCTATCACAGCAACACTTCTCTGGATGGATGACGATGAGCTGTACAATGGCAAGAACTTCTTCGTGAAGCTCGGAACCAAGATGATCCCTGGTACAGTTACACATATCGATTACACCATAGATGTAAATACAGG